>DATDNL010000406.1:0-2477 GCA_036518315.1 Flavisolibacter sp.
TTTCCAAGCTGGTTATTTTTCTTTATGCTTACCTCTTGTAAAAAAATTTGGGCTATTTACTGCATTATTTATAAACAAAACGTACCTTATTTGCCCTAACCAAACCCCTGCATCATGAAAAAAGTCTTCCGTTATTTGCTCATTGTCATTGGTGTGCTTGTCGTCCTCGTCGGTGGCTTTGCGGCAGTTGTGGCCTTCAGAGGCATTCCCAATTACAAACCTGAAACCATTAGTTTAAAAGTTACCAGTAGTCCCGAAAGGGTTGAAAGAGGAAGACAGCTTTCCTCTATGTTATGCAATGACTGTCACATGAATTCAAACACCCACAAGCTGACGGGCAGGAAGATGGAGGAAGTGCCGCAGTTTGGTACAGTGTACTCGCGAAACATTACTAATGATCCCGTGCATGGCATTGGAAAAATGACCGACGGAGAGCTTTATTACCTGTTAAGAACAGGTGTTCGTCCGGACGGAAGATTTTTGCCGATCATGGCCAAGTTGCAAAAGATGTCGGATGAAGATCTGCAGTCGGTGATCGCTTTCCTACGTTCGGATAACCCTTGGGTGGCAGCTGATCCCTACCAAAATACTGATTCCAAATATTCCTTCCTGACAAAGTTCCTCACCAACATGAAGATCATGAAACCAATGCCTTTCTATAAATCGGTGCCGGAACCGGATACTACTAACGCCGTTAAATGGGGTGAATACGTTTCCCTCTACAGGGTGGAATGTTATACCTGTCACTCTGCAGATTTCACGACGGATGACTTTATCAATCCGGAGAAGTCGAAAGGTTTCTTTGGTGGTGGTAATGAGTTTAAAATGCCAGATGGTACCAGTATCAAGACTTTGAATCTGACCATGGATGAAGAAACAGGAATTGGAAGATGGACAGAAGACGAATTTGTAAAGGCAGTTAAGACCGGCATCGTGCCTAATGGACAACCGGCACTGCGTCCTCCGATGAAGCCTTATGCAGATCTTTCAGATGGAGAAGCAAGAGCCATCTATGCATATTTAAAGACCATCCCGAAGATTCAGAATAAGGTGGAGCGAAAGTTTTAAGCAGTAGAATTTTATATGGGACCTCGCTTAGGCGGGGTCTTTTATTTTGAGGACTAACCAGGTTATAAGTGATAAGTTTTAGGTTTTAAGTGGGTAACTATACTTCATGGTAGTCGGTATCGCATTTTCTCCGTGAACGCCTGCGCTTTATCTTTGACGCTTTACGATTGCCCATGATCCATTTCCATTCATTGAGCGTGAGGAGAGTAGAGAAGGAAACCGATGATTGCGTATCCATTGAGTTTGAAGTCCCATCGGAGCTAAGAGATGTCTTCCGTTTTAAACAGGGACAGAATCTTACCATAAAAAAGACCTTCAATGGAGAGGAGCTCCGACGTAATTATTCTATTTGTACGAGTCCATTCGAGAACAAGTTAAAGGTGGCTGTGAAGAAAGCGGAAGGTGGTGTTTTTTCTACCTGGGCCAATGAAGAATTAAAGACGGGCGAGATATTGGAGGTGCTTCCACCGACAGGAAAGTTCTACACCGACCTGGATCCATCACGAAAGAAGAACTATGTAGCGTTTGCTGCAGGAAGCGGTATCACTCCTATTATTTCCATCCTTAAGACAACGCTTGTCACCGAGCCGAAAAGCGAGTTTACACTGGTTTATGGAAACCGCACTAAGAACTCGATCATATTTAAAGAAGAAATAGAAGCACTGAAGGACAAGTTTATTGACAGGTTTCGTGTGTATCATATCTTAAGCCGTGAATTGACGGAGGCGGAGATCAACAATGGAAGAATTGATGTTGATAAGCTTGAACTTTTGTTCTCTAAGGTTATTGACTTAAATCGCAGCGATGAGTTCTTCCTTTGTGGTCCCGAAGAAATGATTTTTTGCATAAAGGGTTATTTAGAGGCAAGAGGAGTCGCGGGGAATAAGATCCATTTTGAGTTGTTTACTGTGCCGGGGCAAGTGCAATCTGCAAAGACCATTACGAAACCGGCGGCTGAGGAAGGGCCCAAAGCCAACGTAAATGTGAAGCTGGACGGTATTGTTTTTGAATTTGACCTTGATTACGAGTCCGATAGCATTCTTGATGCCGCATTGAAGCAGGGTGCAGACCTGCCTTATGCCTGCAAAGGGGGCGTGTGCACAACCTGTAAAGCCAGGCTTGTTGAAGGCCAGGTGAAGATGGACGTGAACTGGGGACTGGAGCCGGAGGAGGTGGCAAAAGGCTTTATCCTGACCTGTCAATCGCACCCGACAACGAGTAAGGTGGTCGTGGATTTTGACGCCAGGTAGGTTCTGTTAAAACCAGTACCCTTCGGACCTTTGTTTTGTAAATTTGTTGACAACACATTGCTATATGCCTGAACAGGAATTAGAGAAAATCTTCCAGGATAAGATTGATGAAGAAGTGCGCATTGAGCCGAGGGACTGGATGCCGGAGAAATACCGGCA
>DATDNL010000407.1:0-4198 GCA_036518315.1 Flavisolibacter sp.
TTCTCAATGGCCCACTGGTTCATTTGAAAGATCTCCCAAGGGTACTTCACCTCCTTGAATTCATCGTTAAATTCTACGGACTGATTTACTTTGACTTTGTTGGATCCGAGTATTTCATCTTTGGAAATGCAATAGATGATACTCTCTCGCTCAGGCACTGATATAAACTCGCCGGTTTTAAGTTTTTTGACCTGCTTTATCAGCTTAGCAGTCGGAAGTATGTTACCGTGGACGAGATAGACTGTGTCCGTTTCGTCGATCTCCTCAAGGTCGATGGAGCGGTCGAGGTCTTTGTAGTCGTCTTCTTTCTTGTCAAATGAGTTCATACCCAGCCATCTCTCCCATTTTTCCCTGATGCTGAGGATGCCGATCCGGATATCCTGGATCTGGCGGGTGAGGGTAAAGGGAAAGAGGTTCTCGGGCTGGCAGAACTCTTCTGTAAAGACGATTTTTTTCATTTGACGGGTACGAAAATAAAAAATCCCGTCAAGTGTTTACATGACGGGATTCATACGGGATGATGACGAATTATTTTTTTGCGTATTTCTTTTTGAATTTGTCGATACGGCCTGCTGTGTCAACCAATACGTTTTTACCCGTAAAGAAAGGGTGAGAAGTATTGGAGATCTCCAGTTTAACCAGCGGGTATTCGTTTCCGTCTTCCCATTTAACAGTTTCCTTGGTAGCCACGGCAGAGCGGCTTAAAAAGCTTGTGTTGTTACTCATATCCTTGAAAACCACTAGACGGTAATTGGCTGGATGGATACCTTTTTTCATAAAAACTCTTTTAATAATTGGAGGCGCAAATGTAGGGTAATTAAGGCAGATTTCTGATGCAAAAGTGTAGATTTTTTGTTAAGTGGGCCGGGAAGGTGGGTTTAGTGTGGAGTTCGGGCGTGGAGCTTGCAGTTTCGCATCATTTACAGGTTCGATATTCGAGGTTAGAGGTCCGAGCTCAGGATCTTTTATTTTACGAGCAGGTTCTAAGATTTCGACGTTTCCCTCATATACCAGGAAGTTTTCATTTAAATCACCTCGCGCCAGCTGCATTTGTTGGGGTTACGGGCAAATTACAGGCAACTTACAGGTGAGTTAAGGGCATCTTTCCGGCGTGCAAAGTCATGGCAGATTGATGGCCGCTTTAACGACCGCCTCATCTCAAATCAATCGAAAAGCAATGGCAAAATATAGGATGTCCCATAGATGTCCCATAGATGTCCCGTAGATGTCCCATATCTTTAAAGAGATGGGACATCTATGAAGCATGTACGGCGCATATATGAAACAGCCTCCAATTTGCCATTTGATTGCCGACGCGGAGGTCCGGCTGCCGGTTGCTAATGGCATTCACCAAACTGAAAGAAGGCGTACCGTTATCGCTGGACAGGCTACCATAGCTGTAGCAGGAGGTGAATATTGTTTGCGGTACAATTGGACTAAAGTTGTATTACTGTTGGCTATTGAGTTGGGTTCCTAAAAGGTTCCTATAAGGTTACTATAAATGCGGGCATAAAATTGATCTCTCTTGGGCCGTTCGGGTTTCGCAAAGGAAGCTGCTGCAGGTGCAAGTATATCTAAATGTTGATCCGGTCAATGATCTCAGCGCCACGGATACGGAAATTTTAGAGGTGCCACGGTACGCCGAATGGGAGCCGGTATCCGTTTCGGTTCCTGTGCCTTGACTTTGTTCAAGTCAAACACCTGGTGGCTACAAGTACCTAACAAAAATCAATATACAAGACATAAAAGGCATACAAGGAATGGAAGCCTTTTAATGAATTAGAACAATCCGTATTGGTGGCATGGGGAGCCTTTAGCTGCGCATGTTCTCGTACTGCAGCGGAATGCCGAGGTCCCAGCCTTTCGAGGCCTGGATCACTGCCTGGAGGTCGTCAATCTTTTTGCCCGTGACACGTACCAGGTCGTCATTAATGGAGGCCTGCACTTTAAGACCGGAATCTTTGATCTGCTTTACGATCTTTTTAGCGTCTTCCTGTTTGAGACCGTTGCGTACCTGGACCTCTTTCTTCCATACCTTGCCGCTTTGGAAACCTTCCTTACTCAAATCAAAGGCCTCGGGTGCGATACCTTGTTTGTGAGCCCTGCTTATAAGGACGTCTATAAGCTGCCTCATCTTCATGTCATCGTCGGTCTCGATATTGAGTTTATAGTCCTTTTTATCCAGGTTAATGACAACGTGAGAGCCTTTGAAGTCAAAACGGTTGGTGATCTCTTTGGTAGTTACGTTGACTGCATTATCAAGCGCCTGGGCATCGACCTTACTAACCATATCAAATGAGGGCATAGTAGTACTATTTGGATTGCAGATTTACGATTTTTTGGGCATAAAAAGAGAAACCCCTAAGGAAAAAGGGGCCGTGTATGCACATGAGAAAAAATGTAAAGAGTTTATCCGTTGCCGCCGCCACCTACCCTACTCTGCTCCTCCTGGGAGCTGCCGCTGCGACGTTGCTGCTGTTGCATTTGTTTGCCAAAACGCAGCGTGAAGGTTGCTGTCACCTGGCGCATGTCGGGACGGGCAATGAAATGATTGTCCACATTGGCGTATTTATTATACCCTTCAAATTTCTGCCAGGCAAAGGGATCGCGTACGTTAAGCCTTACCGTGCCTTTGTTTTTCATTACAGGTTTGGAGAGACCGATACTCATTTGATAGATCGGTTCCATCTTTGTGAGCCCGTCAAGATTCGTGTGGCGATAAAAACCGGATATTTCACCTGCCAGGCCTTTTGGTAAGGTGAAGCTGTTTGTCAGGTTTGCTGTAAATGAGGTGTATTGGAGTTCCACCGGGGTAGAATCGATCACGCCATTGTAGTGATTATTATAAATGTTGGTGAACAAATTTAAGTTCCACCATTTTGTGACCCGCACCGGCGCTGTGATTGAGATGCCGATATTTTTGAAAGAAGCAACGTTGGCGGGAGTCAGTTTTTTGACGGTGCCATCGCCACCCTCTACAGGAATTACGACCTGTGATATCATATCATATGTTTGAGAATAGTTGAGGGAAGTGATCCACTTGCCTTTGAACGCGTGCTTCAATTCGAAGTTGTTGGTGTATTGAGGTGTCAGATATATGTTCCCCTTGCGGAAGGTGAGCGTGTCCAAAAAGAAGATGAAAGGATTTAGATCCTGGTAATTGGGACGAGTAATGCGACGTCCATATGATATTGTGAATTGATTGTTTTTGTCGGCTGCGTAACTTACAAAAGCGGTCGGGAAAAGGTCGGTGCGATTTCTTGAGAATTCAGTTTTGGTTGTCAGTTGGTTGCCTTTGGAATTCGTATTTTCTGTTCTCAAGCCACCCTGAAACGACCATTTTTTTATTTGCTGATTGACACTAATGTAGGCGGCATTTATGTTCTCCTGGTAAATGAAATGATTGGAGCGAATGTTATCAGGTACCCAGCCAGTGCCCTTAGAAAGTTGATAGTCAACCAGGTTATCATTTTGTACATAGCTGCTTTTGAAACCAGCCTCTACTCGACCGTTTTTTATTGGTCTTGTATAGTCTGATTTGAAGCTATAGATATCGATATCGGAAGGCAGATGACCTTTCAGTTGACTTGTAGACTGAAATTGCAGATTTTGGTCGTAGGTGTCGGTGGTGAGCACCATATCGGATGTGTTTGCGTATTTCACATAGTCGAAATCGGCAGTAAGCTCGTGCCCTTTTGAATCAAAAGAATGCTTCCAGTTAAGATTTCCAGTAAGATTCTTAAATGATATATCATTATCAGTATTTGAAACCAGTTGATATTTTAGCGAGTGATCAAGGCCAAGAATGTTGTTGATAGTGACCGGCGTTGGATGGCCATTAAAGAGGAAACCACTGACAACCACTCCCACCACATTCTTAGAATCGGCAAAGAAGTCGAGACCAAGTTTGAGATTTTGATTGAAGTTGCCAAACTTAAACCTCGTTTGCTGGTCGGTATATCCCTTGAGATCTCCCTGGGAGTTGATTTGCTTAGCATCGATATCCAGGACGTTCATCCCGCGAAAGAAGTTCGGATTGTAGTTGCCAAATAGGTTGAACCTGTACCTGCGATAATTGAAATTGAAACTGTTTTGGGATTTGGGTTTGAGGTAAAGTCTGTCATCCATTTTGTAGATGCTCGTTGTAGCCCCTAACATGAAGTTGCCGTTGAAGCCATTGTTCATACCCTTCTTGGTT
>DATDNL010000408.1:0-2786 GCA_036518315.1 Flavisolibacter sp.
AGTACGTAAGTGATGATTGCGATATAGACTTGAGTTTTTACAGCGTTTAAACTGTGTCCCCAGAATGATTTGACTTTTAGATGTTGTTTGATCCATTTAAAAAACAACTCGATTGTCCATCGGTACTTGTATATACGTGCTACATCTGTTGCCTCAATTTCAAAATCATTTGTAATGAATACAAGTTCCATTTGGTTTTCCGGGTCATAATATTTTATTCGGCGTATCTGTTCAGGATAGGCCATTGACACTTTCTGGTTTTTGAGACGAACGACCTGGTCACAAATGATTCCTGTGCTTTTGTCAACAGTCGAGGATTTGATCCTGACAAATTGGAAATTTTCTCTGGCCCGGATAACATAAAAAGCGTCGCATTGATGGATAAAGTATAATCGACCAAAATCGATGTAAGCCTTGTCCATCGTGTAATAGCTACCGGCCTCGTAGGAGATGATGTCAAGGACATTGACTTCATGCACAGCGCCGCCTGTGATATCAATAAAGGTCGGAACGTTTGTTTTGACATCTAACATCGCATGTATTTTGGCGGCTGCTTTATGCTTTCGAAATTTACCCCACCAGAAAACACTTAAGCATAGATCTACCACAGTTGCATCAATGGCATAAACAGAACCATCAACATTAAGTTCTAAGTCTTCCATACCAATAGACATCCGTTGGGCCTGTAGTATTAACTCGGCGGCAAAGGACTCATAAATCCTGTAGTCTCGTTTTTCGTTTGCTTTAGCCAGAGCAGCTTTCGAAGACCCGTTGCCCATGCCAAGATGATAAGATTTGTTTCGTTGCGATTGCAGACAAATGATCAAATCACTCAAGCTCTCGCGTCGTGACAATTGACCAAACATCATGAACAGAAACTGATGCCAGCAAGTCAACGTCTTTACCTTGTAATTGCCCTCGTATTTCTTTACACAACGATTAAAATCATTGTGTGATAAAAATGCTGTCAATTGAGCAAAAACATATTGGCCTTGATTCATAACAATTTGATTTACAATTAACTGTAAATCAAAAAAATGAAATCATTTCAAATCGTTTAAAAATAAATTCCTCTGAAACCCTTATCCAGCAATATTTTCAAAGAACTAAAAAAAGCAACATTAGGACGGTAGTGATTATTGATTATTGATTATTGGGCAGAGACACTAAATAACAACGATCACACTTAATCTTTTTAAAATGTTCAAAATCTCTAAGTACGTCCTTTACGATATACTTCGAAACAAGGTAGTTATTGCTTACACGGCGTTTCTTTTTATTGTTTCAATGAGCCTGTTCCAGATGGAAGAGAATACCAGCAAAGCCGTATTGAGCCTTCTTAATATTGTTTTGATTGTTGTACCTCTTGTGAGCCTGGTGTTCTCTACGATTCACTGGTACAACTCTTACGAGTTCATTGAACTGATGCTCACGCAGCCTATCAGTCGCAAGAAAGTGATATCGAGTGAATACACAGGCATTAGTTCTTCATTGGTCATGGCCTTTCTAATTGGCGTAGGAGTACCCGTTCTGATTTACAATTTTGACAGTACCGGCATGGGCCTCTTGCTGATAGGTAGCATGTTGACACTTGTATTTACATCAATAGCCTTTCTCGCATCTGTAAGATCAAAGGATAAGGCACGTGCTATTGGTGCAGCACTTTTGCTTTGGTTCTACTTTGCCCTGATTTACGACGGGCTTGTTCTGACGGTCCTCTTTGCGTTCAGCGATTATCCCATGGAAAAGGTAACGCTGCTTCTCTCCTCTCTGAATCCCATCGACCTTGGCCGCATTTACCTCATGCTTCAAATGGATGTAAGTGCCCTCATGGGATACACTGGAGCAACCTACAAAGACTTCTTCGGCAGCAGTGTCGGTCTGTTTTATACACTCGGCATCATGGTGATTTGGATAGTGGTACCACTATTAATTGCCGTCCGTTCGTTCAATAAAAAAGATCTTTAGCGAAATATAGCCACCAATTTTTCATGTTGAGTTCAAACAAAAGAAAGCCTCACGACCGTGAGGCTTTCATCATTTATTTCTACTTATAACTTATTACCTACAACTTACTACTTCCCGCGCTTCCTAACATCCACCGCTCCCTTAAACTCAGGTGCCGACAATACGTCATTCACACTCTTTAGTTGGACAACGTCGCCAGTATAACCAACCCGGTAAGCGCCGGTCGAAATGTTGGTCAAGGCACTCTGCAAACAAGATTCTGTAACATCACCCCAGTCCTTGTCAAGGCCATCGGCAACGGTACTATTGAGGTCCATTCCATTAAAATAATTACCCTGGCCACTGTTGTTCGTTGACCTGAATGAAACAGGGAAGATGTACCAGTCGCCCACGGGTATGGGGAAGAACCCAACCGGTTTGCCGTAGGTCTTGGTTGGCCCAACCAACTGAACATTTACAAAGGGCTTCAGGTTGTTGATCAGCAATTCGCTCGCCGATGCCGTATTATGGCTAACAATGAAATAAATACGGCTTAAGTTTAATGAGCCTAGTTTCTGGAAATAATCTGTGCTATTGTACTGGTTGTACTTATCATTAAACTGCTCCTTCATCATCAACTGCCCGTTGGCGGATGCAGGTGCCAGCCAGTCGGCAAGCTTTTGTTGCACAGTCACGTAACCACCGCCATTATACCGCAGGTCAACAACGAGGTCAGTGATGTTAGCGGCAGCAAAACGGTTGAATACTCTTGAGAAACCATTATACAATTCAGTCGTATCCCCGAGGAACGAGTTGAAAGCGAAGTAGCCAACCTTTTT
>DATDNL010000409.1:0-2489 GCA_036518315.1 Flavisolibacter sp.
TCTTCAAGAGCATCAAGGCAAATATTCCCATCGCTCCCGTTCGGAACGATCTCCACATCAGCGATTGTCTCTAACCACGAGGTTTGATTAGAGTGGTGCTCCATTTGGGAAACAAAAACTACAGGCTTTAGAGAAGAGTCAATATCGAGATAACTGCTGAAAAGCTCATGAATCTTAACTACATCTTTTTCTTCCTCTTTCAAACCGGCCAACCGCTCCTTCCGGACATAGTCCATAATACGTTCAGGCAATCGAAGTCCAAGGAGGCGTTGTAGCTTATTCACCGCACCCGTCATACCACTACCTGCAAAAATGAGTACGTCATCAGGCGCCGCATTGACATGCTTCTTGATGATCTGTTTCGCCTTTTCGTAAGCGAAGGTCATCGATTTGCCTGTGACCGTTGTTTCCGTGTGAGTATTACCCAACAGGGGCATAATGTCCCGAACGATACGGTCTTCTATGGGTCGATAAGCCCGGCCGCTCGCCGTCCAATCGGCATAGATCATCTCCTTCCTACCATAGGGCGTTTCGAAAGAAGCGTCGATACCAATAATATGTTTTCGGAAGGAACTAAAGTATTCCTGTAATGGGGTCGTATTCATATAGCCCCACAAAGTTGGAGGGAATAGTTGAGTTATGGAGTGACTAAACTCGGTGGCGAGGTTGATTTTTTGCTATTTCTGTTTTCTCATGCCAGCAATAAAGACTTAGTGCGCTCGACGACAACGACATTCCTGACTCGTAATTGAAAAGAATCAGAGGGATTACTGATAGCAGTCATATCCCATAGCGGAATTGTAGAATAGATTGGCAGTCATTATGCAAACATTTACCTGCAAAACCAGGGTTGATTACAGCGACACTGATCAAATGGGTTTCGTACACCATTCCAACTACCTGAAATATTATGAGGCCGCAAGATGGAACCTGTTCAGGCAACGCGGTATTCCTTACAAAGAAATCGAAGATGGCGGTGTTTTGTTGCCGGTGGTGGGTGTACGCATGCAATACCTAAAGCCAGCCTTTTACGACGAAGAACTGACCATAGAAACCACGGTGGTTTCCATCAAAGGAGCAAAACTCATGCTTAGCTATAAGATGTTTAACGAATCCACGGAACTAATCAATACGGCAACCATAACCGTAGCTTTTGTCAACAGTCAGACCAGGAAGCCCTGCAAGCCACCGCGGTACGTTGTGGAGCGCCTGGAACAGAATGTTAAGAAAGGCGAAGGAGTAATCTAATTACGGCACCTACACTGTCAACAATTATTCTCAGCATCGCTTGATGATCCTTATTGTCTATGGTTTTTCAGCGCAACCAGGCCAAAACATTTAGCACTCCTGTTGCGTGACCCTCATCACGAAATTTGTAGCAGCCGTTAAAGAAATTGCAGGCATGAACAAAGACTTCTGGAACGAACGCTATGCCGAAAACGAGGTGGTTTATGGGCGTGAACCCAACCTGTTCTTCAAAAAATTCATTGATAACCGCAAACCGGGAACCATTCTGTTGCCCGCAGAAGGTGAAGGAAGAAACGCCGTTTATGCAGCCAGCAAAGGCTGGGAAGTCGATGCTTTTGACTTTAGCGAAGAGGCATATAGGAAGGCAATGAACTGGTCGGCCGAAAAAAATGTTACTATCAATTACCAGGTGAAAGAGATTGAAAGATTCACAGCGACTAAGAAGTACGACGCCGTTGGCCTGATCTATGTGCACCTGCCGCAAACCATCAGGCAAAGCTTTCATAAACAGGTCCACAACTCTATTCGTTCCGGTGGTTTTTTAGTTTTAGAGGCCTTCGCCAAAGAGCAGCTTGAATACGGTTCTGGTGGACCGAAAAACGTCTCCCTTTTGTATGACGCGCCCACCATCTGCCAGGACTTTCAATTTCTACATACCATGTTTTGTGGTCAGAAGGAGATTGATCTCGACGAGGGCAACTTTCATAAAGGGAAAGCCGCCGTACTACAATTGATCGGTCAGAAGTTATAGCTGTTCATCATCGCCGTGACAGCGGTCACGAATAAGGCCTGCGCACAAATTTAATTTTACAAAAACATTCAAATGGCTACAATACGATTAACAACACAGGATTTCAAGGACAAGATATTTAACTATGAAAAAGAGAAAGAATGGAGATTCAAAGGAGAACTGCCGGTTCTGGTTGACTTCTACGCTGACTGGTGCGGTCCATGTAAGATGGTTGCCCCTATATTGGAAGAGTTGTCGAAGGAATATGATGGCAGACTCACCATCTACAAGGTAGACACAGAAGTAGAACAAGAACTGGCATCAGTATTTGGCATAAGAAGCATACCGACCTTCTTGTTCATCCCAACAAATGGTGACCCAGTTATGCAACCAGGTGCTCTGCCGAAAAGCGCATTCAAGCAGGTAATTGAAGAACGTTTGCTCAGGCAAACTGTAAATAGCTAGGTTCGTTTTGATTCTTTAAAATGCAAAGCCCCCATTTTTGGGGGCT
>DATDNL010000410.1:0-2220 GCA_036518315.1 Flavisolibacter sp.
AGCACATTGCTTGTCTTCACCGATCCGGCAAGTATATCCAAAACGCTCGGTTGGATCTTCACCGCCACATTTTTCTCAGACAAACGATGAATCACCCGTTCTAAATTTGATTGGTCTGCTTTATCGATGGCGACAACTATAAGTTCAATCTTATTCTGATCGATGATGTCCTCGAGGTTTTCCATGTTGCCAAGGCGCGTGAGTGCCCTTTGACCGTTCTTGCCGTTACAGCTCTCTCCAATGTACCCTGCAGCATAATATCCTTCCACTTCAAGCTTTGTTTCGGCATCTTTGTAAACCCTCGACGCGTTTTCATAATTACCGACTATTGCTGCCCTAAAACGAATGGTCTTCGTTACCAATTGATTTTTTACAATGCTGAGGATCACTAGTCGGCCTAACCATATCGAGAGTAAAGAAAGCCCAAACAAAATCCCAAAGGCGGTATAGTAATATTCATAATCGTCCCTCACGTCATCCAACAGCAAAAGAAAGAAAAGGACAATGCACCCTATTAGCGTACATACAAATGTTGTCGTGAACTCTTTCAACCTCGACTTCTTGTAAAGGGAGTTATAGCTGCCGATGAGTGCAAACAGTAGTAGCCACCCGGCAGGAATAATTAAGATACCCAGCCAGAAGTGTTCATCCGTTTGCCAGGGTTGGTGCAGCAAAGTTTTTCTTAAAAAGAAAAAGATCATCCACGCTATACTGGCAGTAACATAATCAGCAACTGCATACCACGAAGGATGAATATATTTTTTCACGCTCATTCAATCACGAAACCACGAGGTTATAGTTGATCTTTTGCAGAATTTGATGCGCTACTTCCATAGCCCTGAAACCATCAATCTCATTCACTATCGTCTGCCTGTCATTCCTGATAGCAGCTACGAATTCCTCGAGCTCTCTTTTGATGGCGTTTACTTCCGGCACTTCGGGGTTGGCAATAGCAATCGTCTTCATGCCGTTTGGGGTTTCTATATCAAAAGAAAAGACATTCTGATCTTCCGGTTGTCTCAGTTTGATCACTTCCGTCTTCTTTTCGAGGAAGTCGATGCCTATGTAAGCATCTTTTTGAAACAGGCGCACTTTACGCATCTTCTTCATCGAAATGCGACTCGAAGTCAGGTTGGCCACGCAGCCATTGTTGAACTCTATGCGCACATTAGCAATGTCCGGCGTTTCGGTCATCACAGCCACCCCACTTGCAGAAATTGTCTTTACATCGCTTTTCACCAGGCTCAATACCACGTCAATATCATGTATCATCAGGTCGAGGATCACACTTACTTCCGTTCCCCTTGGGTTAAACTGTGCCAAACGGTGTACCTCGATAAACATGGGATTCAAGTTCAGCGATTTCGCCGCCAAAAAAGCAGGGTTAAATCTTTCCACATGTCCTACCTGGAACTTTATCTTCGATTCCTGCACAAGCTTCACCAGTGTTTTTGCCTCCTCCATGGTATGTACCATTGGCTTCTCCACAAAAACATGCTTTGACTTCTTGATTGCTTTCTCACAGATAGAAAAATGAAATTGCGTGGGAGTAACAACATCAATAGCATCACAGCTATCAACCAAACTTTCTACATCCTTAAAGCGTTTCAGGTCATATTTTTCAGACACCTCTTTCGCTGTCTCATCATTGGGGTCATAAAAACCCACGACATCAACGCCGGAAATTTCCTTCCAATTGTTTAAATGAAATTTACCAAGGTGGCCCGTACCAAATACGCCAATTTTAAGCATTGGCAAATATACTTCCTGCCCCTCGTAAAAAGGCAGGATAAAACTCATGCTGGCTTGGTCTTTATCGCGGGGTCTTTGAGTCAGAATCAGCTTGTATTGGACTCGTATGATCTATAGGTTCATTTTTATGCCGATTCGGTCAGACCTTCTTTCTGAGTTATTTATACCTTTTTTGAAAGCGCCTTAGCACTCGTTCTCGTCTTTGTTTTAGCAAGATTCTTTTTCACTTTTGCTTTTACCATTCTTTTGATCAATCCCACGGGAACTGGTTCGTTCAATGGAAACTGGATAGTGCCTTTAGATGTCTTGTAAGCTTTAAGGTCCTCACGGAACTCTTCGATCAATGCATTACCGCCCGGGAAAAAACTACAATGGTTCTTGAATCCGCCGAAGTAGACAAGCACGCCATTCAGTTTATACGCCGGCATGCCATAGCTGATCGTTTCTTCTGCCGTTGGAGCGGCTTCC
>DATDNL010000411.1:0-4701 GCA_036518315.1 Flavisolibacter sp.
CAAACAAAAGCATGAAGTACTTTGTTGAGAAAGCCGATCTGTCGCCATTTTATCATCAGTATATTCCATTGACACAAATTCGCCTCAATAGCATTCACATCTTAAACTTTCGCGATCACTTTGGTTGGACATAGTTCTTTATGTCTTCCTTCGAAATCGATTTGCCGGATAAAATTACCAGTCGCTCGACCACGTTTCTCAACTCCCTGATGTTTCCTGTCCAGTTGTACTCCTGTAGTCCTTTGTTGGCCTCATCTGATATCGCTTTTTTTGAAATGCCGTACTCGTCACAGATATCCTCGAGGAACCTGTCAACCAACAATGGGATATCGTCCTTGCGATCATTTAAGGAAGGAACGTGGATGAGTATGACGCTCAAACGGTGATATAAGTCGAGCCTGAAGGTTTTGTTGTCAACTTCCTTCATCAGTTCCTTATTAGTGGCAGCTACCACGCGCACGTCGACATTAATATCTTTATCGGCACCCACGCGGGTGATCTTTCCTTCCTGCAGAGCCCTCAACACTTTTGCCTGGGCACTCAGACTCATGTCGCCAATTTCGTCGAGAAATAAAGTGCCTCCATTAGCCTGTTCAAATTTCCCGATACGCTGTTTGATGGCGGATGTAAACGATCCTTTTTCATGGCCAAAAAGTTCACTTTCTATCAGCTCACTTGGTATGGCTGCACAATTCACTTCTACCAGAGGTCCTTCGGCCCTGTTGCTCTTTTCATGGATCCAGCGAGCCACGAGTTCCTTACCCACACCATTCTCACCAGTGATCAATACACGCGCTTCAGTGGGAGCGACCTTTTCAATTGTTTCCTTTATTTTTTTGATCGGCTCCGACTCTCCTATCATTTCCTGGGCTTTGAACACCTTTCTTTTCAGGGTCTTGGTCTCCGTCACCAGCGAGTTTCTTTCCATCGCATTGCGGATCGTGATGAGCAAACGGTTAAGGTCAGGTGGTTTTTGAATGAAATCGTAGGCGCCCTTCTTCACTGCTTCTACGGCCGTCTCGATATTGCCGTGACCGGAGATCATAATGATGGGAACGTCGGAGTTCGCATCAAGCGCTTTTTGGAGGAAATCGATCCCGTCAATCTTAGGCATTTTGATGTCGCTTAAGACAACGTCATATGTCTTTTCTTTAAACTTCTTTAGTCCTTCCTCACCGTCGACGGCCTCGTCTATTTTATATCCTTCAAACGAAAGTATTTCTGAGAGGGTTTTGCGTATGGCCTTTTCATCATCTATGATCAAAATAGTCGGCATATCAGTTCAAATTATGAGTTGGCAAAGAAACGAAATACTGAGCTTGAAATTGTAGAGGAAAAATTTGTAAAAAGAAAAAGGCCGGATAGAAATCCAGCCTCGTGTAAAATCCAATATCCTATGAAAAACCGAGACAAAGATGTGGGAGAAAGTTGGATTTTCAAAACTTATTTAAAAATATTTTTTTGTCAAGGGTCAGTGAAAATGAATGAGTTGTGCAGCTTACACCAATTTATGGTGTAAACTCTACATTGCGGGGAAGCTTATCCGCAGTTGTAGGTGCAAATCGGATAAGAAAGTACTAATCGATTGAAAGATGGGAAATAAATGAAAGGCTTATTTCTGCAGATACATCACCTCTTTCACCAGCTTCACTGTTCTTGCTACATCGGGCAAGGCAGCAGCAACGAGATTGGGTGCGTAGTGCAGAGGTGCATCGGCAGCCGTGATTCTGCGGATCGGTGCATCCAGGTAGTCAAAACCTTCTTTTTGTATTTGGTAAGTGATCTCCGAAGACACGGAAGCAAAAGGCCATTGCTCTTCAACAATTACAAGGCGATTCGTTTTTTTAACGCTTTCCAGGATGGTCATCCAGTCCAGGGGCTTAATGGTTCTAAGGTCAATAACTTCTGCGCTGACACCTTCTTTCTCCAACTCAGTGGCTGCTCCAAGAGCCACTTTCATCATCTTGTTGAAGGACACGATAGTTACGTCATTACCTTGTCTTTTTACATCGGCCTTACCTAAAGGAATATAGTACTCTTCGTCAGGCACCTCACTCTTATCGCCGTAACTGGTTTCGCTTTCCATAAAAATCACCGGATCTTCTTCATAACGGATAGCTTGTTTCAAAAGGCCCTTAGCATCATAACCGTTGCTCACTGAAACGACTTTAAGGCCGGGGATATTTGCATAAAGTGATTCGAAGGCGGTAGAGTGCTGAGCACCAAGCTGTCCTGCCGAACCGTTGGGTCCGCGAAATACAATGGGACAGGTGATCTGGCCTCCGCTCATAGCCAACATCTTTGAAGCGGTATTTAAAATCTGGTCTATGGCCAGAGTGGCGAAGTTCCAGGTCATAAATTCTACAATCGGACGTAAGCCATTCTGTGCGGCGCCCACTCCAATGGCTGCAAAGCCCAATTCTGCAATGGGTGTATCTAACACACGGCGAGGGCCGAATTCGGCCAGCATACCCTGGCTCACCTTGTAGGCGCCATTATACTCAGCAACTTCTTCACCCATTAAAAAAACCCTGTCATCCCGACGCATTTCTTCGCTCATGGCTTCACGGAGGGCTTCACGAAAGGCAATCTGTCTCATGTAAAATTTTTAAGCGGGGCAAAAATATCGCAACAAGGCCATTATAGCAAAAGATGTTGGGATTTAGGGTTGAGGTTGATGCAAATTGAGAAAGTTTTAAGTAAAGGCTCTTACTATTTCATGCACTCCCTCGCCAACTGCTTTGCGGTAGAATCATATTTAATGTACTTAGCATCGTTGGCATTCGGATATTTTGCTACTACTTTTTGAAGCAGGCAACTGCAATACTTCTTTGGATCTTTGATATCCTTGTTGGCGGTAGCGCTGCTAAGACATCCTGAGTAGAACTCACTCTTGTCTTTATCACTCCATTTGCGGGTGCATGAAAACGCACTGAGGACTAAAACGCCCAAAAGAAGATTTCTCATCGGCGCAATAGTACAACAATTTACTGGCTGAGAATTTGCAAACCTGACCACATGAATTGGACACAGGTAATTGGATTGGCAGCAGGCGTTTGTACGGCAACTTCTTTACTTCCCCAGGTCGTAAAAACGATCAAAGAAAAAAAGGCGGAAGATGTTTCGCTTGGGATGTTGATTGTATTGGCAACGGGTATTATTCTGTGGATCGTTTACGGTGTCAAAAAAAATGATCTTCCGATTATTGCCACCAATTCCTTTTCCTTGTTGGTTAACATTGTGATGGTCGTTGTCGGAATTAAGTACAAGAGGTAATTTGTTGATTATTGATTACTGATCACTACCGTCCTAATGTTGCTTTTTTTAGTTCTTTGAAAGTATTGTCGGATAAGGGTTTTAGCGAATTTAGGGGCTTAAACGATTTCAGCTTGTTTGGGCTTTTGAGGGTATTTTGAACAATGCACTCAGGAAAATATGTTTTTGCGCAGGTAACGGACTTTTTGCCAGTCAATGATTTTAATAAGTGTGTCAAAAAATATAACGGGTCCTACAAGGTTCATCATTTTACCTGCTGGCATCAACTCTTAGCTATGGTCTTTGGCCAGATAGCGAACAGAGAAAGCCTTAGTGATCTTGTGCTTTGCCTGAGATCTCAAAAAAGCAAGTGGTATCATCTTGGCCTTGGCATGGGTCTTTCTAAGTCTAATCTCGCCTATGCTAATGAAAATCGCAACTGGCAGATCTTTGCTGATTTCGCTTATTTATTGATCGCTCAGGCCAGAAGAACCTGTAATCACAATGATTTTGATGTGGATGTTGCCGGTAATGTTTATGCCATTGACTCCACTACAATAGACTTATGTCTCAGCGTGTTTTGGTGGGCGCCGTTTAGAAAGAGCAAAGCTGCTGTTAAAGTGCATACCCAGTTTGATGTAAAGACTCAGGTTCCCACTTTCATTCTCATTAGTGACGGCCTTCTTCATGATGTCAATATCCTGGATAGTATTGAGTTTGAACCGGGTGCATTTTACATTATGGATAAGGCTTACATAGACTTCGCAAGACTATACAGGATCCATAAGTCTAACAGCTTCTTTGTACTTCGACTTCAGGTGAACCAGGACTTTAGAAGGGTCTATTCGCATAAAGTGGATAAAACTTCTGGAGTAATTGTAGATCAAACGATCAAATTAAACAACTTTTACCCTGCAAAGAGATACCCGGAAAAGCTTCGCCGAATCAAGTATTATGATAAGGAAACAAATCTCACGCTTGAGTTCTTCACCAACAATTTTGAACTGCAGGCCACTGAGATCGCCACACTCTATAAGCACAGATGGTCAGTGGAACTATTTTTCAAGTGGATCAAACAACACCTGAAAATCAAAACTTTCTGGGGACACTCTGAGAACGCTGTGCGTATCCAGGTGTATTCTGCCATCATCGCATATGTAAGCGTTGTGATCATGAAAAACAAATGCAGAATCAAACACAGTCCCTATGAAATCCTACAGATTTTGAGCATCACCTTACTCAATAAAACCCCGCTGAACGAGCTTTTTAAAGAATCTTATCCGCAAACTATCAAAGAACTAAACGATAACCAATTGATTATGTTCTAAATAACATTAGGACGCTAGTGATTAGTAATTAATAATCAACCACTTGCACACGACTCTCTCATAAAAAAAACTCCGCTCTTCTTTAACAACTTCCTCCTTAATTCCTTCCTCAAAACCG
>DATDNL010000412.1:0-5427 GCA_036518315.1 Flavisolibacter sp.
GTGCCCCTAGATAAAGAGTTTAATGTTAGTGACGATACAAGGATAAGAGGCGCCGTTCCCACTATTAAGAAGGTATTGAATGACGGAGGGAGTGTTATCCTGATGTCTCACCTTGGAAGGCCAAAAGAAGGACCTACAGATAAATATTCTCTAAGGCATTTGTTGAAACGTGTCAGTGAGCTTGTAGGAACAGAGGTGCAGTTCGCGAACGACTGTATCGGGGAAGAAGCTATTCAGAAAGCAAAGGCCCTTCAACCGGGACAAGTGTTATTGCTGGAGAATCTCCGTTTCTACAAAGAAGAAGAGAAAGGCAACGAGGAATTTGCAGAAAAACTGTCAAAGCTCGGTGATGTTTATGTGAACGATGCTTTTGGTACAGCACACCGGGCACACGCCTCCACTGCTATTATTGCGAAATTCTTCTCCCCTGGAAACAGGATGTTTGGACTTTTGATGGAAGGAGAGGTAAAGAGCGCCGAAAAGGTATTACACAGCGCCGAAAAGCCTTTCTGCGCCATTATCGGCGGAGCTAAGGTTTCAGACAAGATCCTGATCATCGAGAACCTGCTTGAGAGAGCTACTGATATCATCATAGGTGGCGGTATGGCTTACACCTTTTACAAGGCGATGGGTGGTAACATAGGTAAGTCACTGGTAGAGGAAGATCGCTTAGATACTGCGAAGGAACTACTGAAGAAGGCGGAAGCGAAAGGTGTTTGTATTCATCTTCCTTCCGACTCCATTATTGCAGACAAATTTGCCGAAGATGCCGAAGTGTCTTCCTCGTTAAGCAATACCATACCGGATGGTTGGATGGGATTGGACATTGGTGAAATGGCTTGTGAAATGTTCACAAAGGTGATCCTGGATTCTAAAACCATTCTTTGGAACGGGCCAATGGGGGTATTTGAAATGAAGAAGTTCCAGCATGGTACGAAGTGCGTTGCCGAGGCTATCGCAGAAGCCACGCAGAAGGGTGCTTTCTCACTGATAGGCGGTGGCGACAGCGTTTCGGCTATTAACCAGTTTGGCTTTGCTGACAAGGTTAGCTATGTATCAACCGGCGGTGGAGCAATGCTGGAATACTTCGAAGGAAAGGAACTTCCAGGTATCGCAGCAATTAAATAGTCCTTGTACCACCCCGAGCTTGTAGAAGCGTCGAAGGAAAGGAACTCCCCCAGTATAGCTGCTATTAAGAACTCCTAACAGAATAGTTGTCGTTTTTCATTGTATGACATAATTACACACCACGAACACTGGTGTGTAATTTGTTTATACCCCATCCGTACTTTTCGAGTACTTTTAATAAACTAAAAAAAGCAAAAACATGAGACGCACTAGTCCGGTTCTTTTAATTGTTTTAGGGATCGTTGTTATCCTTCTTTTTTGGGGATGCAGCGGTTACAATGGTTTAGTTCAACAAGACGAAACAGTGAAGAAAGTCTGGAACAATGTCCAGTCGCAATATCAACGTCGTTCAGACCTCATACCAAACCTTGTCAATACCGTACAGGGAGAGGCTAATTTTGAACGTGGTACGCTTACAGATGTCATAAGCGCAAGAGCGAGAGCTACGCAGGTCCAGGTAAACGCGAACGATCTTACTCCCGATAAACTGCAGCAGTTCCAACAGGCGCAAGCACAGTTATCTGGTGCGCTGGGACGTTTATTGGCCGTGGCGGAAAACTATCCCAACCTGCAGACCAACCAGGCGTTCCAGAACCTGATGGCTGAACTCTCCGGTACTGAAAACCGTATTGCAGTTGCCAGGAATGATTTTAACAGCGCCGTTCAGGACTACAACGTTCGTGTGAGGAGGTTCCCAACCAATATATTAGCTGGTATTATGGGTTTCCATCCTCGAGAAGGCTTCACCGCTGACCCGGGATCGCAGAATGCGCCGAAAGTCAATTTCCCTAATAATCCGTCTACTGAACCGACAGTACCGACAACACTGGATACCTCAAGAAAATAACAAGTGAGAGTCTTTCCCTGGCAAAAGAAAAAAGAGTTTTTCTCTGAAGAAGAGAAAGAACAATTGGTTGGTGCTATCCAACAGGCGGAACAGCAGACTAGTGGCGAGATAAGGATCTTTGTCGAGTCGAGGTGTAAATATGTAGATGCAGTCGATCGTGCGAAGGAGATATTTGTCAGCCTGAGGATGAACGAGACCGAGCAACGCAATGGCACACTGGTCTACGTAGCTGTCAAAGACCGACAGGCTGCTGTATTCGGTGACGAAGGTATTCACCAGAAAGTTGGTGAAGCCTATTGGAAGGACACTGTCACCAAAATGCTGTCGTTGTTTCGAAAGGAGAAACTTGTTGATGGCATTTGCCAGGGAATTCACGATTTAGGAGAGGCCCTCAAGGTTAACTTTCCCTATAATTCAGATACTGATAAAAATGAGCTGCCTGATGAAATTGTTTTCGGCAGATAAAGAATGAAGAAACTAGCCCTTGTCATTAGCTTGTTGTTTTCAGTTTGTGCGTTTGCCCAGATTGAGAACGTAACTCCGAAAAGACCCAGCCCGCCAAGGTTGGTCAACGACTTCGCCAATACGCTGACTCCCGACCAGGCAGAGGCACTGGAAAGAAAGCTGGTGGCTTACGATGACAGTACCTCCAACCAGATAGCGATTGTCCTGCTTCCCACTATTACCGATAGTAAAGGGGTAGAATATCCCATTGAAGATGTCGGGCTGAAAATACTTCGCGATTGGGGGGTGGGAAATAAGAAGAACAACAATGGTATTGTGATCCTTGCGGCGATGCAGGAACACAAGCTTCGGATCGAGGTAGGTTATGGGCTCGAAGGCGCGATCCCGGATATGATCGCAAAGTCGATCATCGAGAACGACGTGAGGCCGAACTTCAAGGAACAGAATTATTACCGTGGACTGGACGATGCCATCAATTCCATTATTAAGGCTGCGGCGGGAGAGTATAAGGCTCCTGAGGGTTACGGAGACCGGGGAGCGCAACGTGGTCCCGGGTTTGGTAAGATCATTTTTGGTATTATTATCTTCATCATCATCATGAGCATTTTTGGGGGCCGTGGTGGAGGCGGTGGTGGCGGTTATATGTCCCGCAGAGGCAGCAGCTGGCTTGGTCCGTTTATTTTAGGAAGCATGTTAGGCCGAGGTGGTGGCGGCTTTGGTGGTGGTGGCTGGTCCGGAGGCGGTGGCGGTTTTGGCGGCGGCGGCGGAGGTTTTGGTGGCTTCGGCGGCGGCGGCGGTGGCGGTGGCGGCGCCAGTGGTGGCTGGTAAAAGTTATCGTATGACAGCGTACAAAATTGATGTATCGAGAATAGAAGAGTTACAGACGCTAAACGACAGGGACGAGTTGGAAAAGATCCTTGCGAAGGCTCAGAGTACAATCGTCAATGGCGAGGCAGTCGTTCTTTTCCGGAAGGATAAAACCGGTCATTCCCACAAGTTTGACGAGTTGTCCACCCTGGAAGACCTGGACCTGTACCGCAAGTCGGTCTTCAAATACCTGTAAATTAATAAGGGCCGTTTGGTACGAATTACTAATGGTATTTATTGACGAAGGTCATAAAATAGAATACCTCGATGGTTTAATTTGTGTCTATGAGCTTCCATTTACACATCCCCTACGACGATAAAATATTAACCGCACGGTTTAGTAGAGTTGCCTGTCCAATCGGTAAGTACTTTATAGAAGTTAATTCAGAAGACTTTGTAGTGGCAAGTTTTGAAATGCAAAAAGACCATTTCAATAAGTGGAAAGTTACGCACCCGGTTCCTGCGTGGGTCATACAGCTTGAGTCAGAGTTTGCAGACGCTATTTCAAGAAACCAGTACACTTCTGTGGAGATATAATTAATATGCACTTAGGAGAATACGGATCCGCCGGACGGCGGGTCTTTTTTTTGCTTCTTTTGCTCCAATTGCAAGGTTTTAGCGATCAATATCATTTCAGGAAACAGCCCACCTACTTATATTAGCCATATCGAAAAGAATGGACAGTATGCCTTTCAAAGTCGGGAACCGCGTATGTCAGCTGTCAACTATTCTACTAGTTGCAGGTTTCGCCGTTGCCTGCAATAAAAGCCCGCAACGAAGCCCGATTAAAGATGTGACAGGCTATACATGGAACATTGGTGCACTAAGGGACTTTTCCGACCCCTACATTAGTCCACTGCCGGCCACATGGGAGTTGAACCTGGAAGACGACGGGACGTTCTATTTAAATTTAAATGGTGCCACCTGTAAAGGCACTTATTCATGGACTGAAATTGACTCTGTTAGCGCACATGTCAGCTTCTCCATTAAACACTGGAACGATCCGGTTGAATATCCAGGCCCGGCCCGGAAGTTGAAGAACGTATTGTCCGGTGTAAACAGGTGCTATATCCTGAAAGGAATAAACGTGCCTCCTCTGCTTCCAGGCTTGCTCAATCCTACAATAGCATTAGACTTCGAGGGAAATAACGGCTTTCTCTATTGGTATAGGTAACGCTGGCCAATAAAAAACGGTCAACTGACACCAGTTGACCGTAAAAATTTAATCAAACCTATTCGCTCACCACTTTCACACTTCTCTCAACAAAAGCCGTAAGATCAGCACCCTTCAACAAGCCTTGCGACAACACGGCCAGGTCGAAAGCTTGTTTTGCAAGCATCACCTGGTGATCACTGTCTGCTGAAAGTATCTTGTTGACCAGTTTGTGATTACCATTAATTGCTACTTTGTATGTGTCGGGCAGGGAACCATAGAAGTTCATTCCACCGCCGCCCATTTTTGCCATATCCTTCATACGACGCATCCATTCTTCCATGGTGATCGTGACGGGAAATTCTTCTGATGAAAGACTCTCGACTTCGACTTTCATGTTGGCATTATTGATAGCTTTCTCGAAGATCTCTTTCACTTGCTTTGTTTCCTCTTCTGTCAATGGGTGTTTGGATGCGTCTTCTTTTTCAATTAGCTTATCGAGCACGTCGGCATCAACCCTTTTGAAGGAAACCTTATCCAACTTCATCTCCAGGTGCTGCATAAAGTGGTTATCGATCGGTGTGTCCATTACCAGCACGTCATAATCTCGCTTGTTGGCCGATTGCACATAGGCGTGTTGTCTTTCCTCGTCATTCGTATACAGGTAAACTGTTCTCCCGTTCTTATCGGTCTGGAAGTCCTTTACCTTGGCGTTATACTCTTCGAGGGTGTAGTGTTCGTCTTTTGTATTGGTCAGCAATAAAAACTCTTTCGCTTTCTCGTAGAATTTCTCTTCTGTAATAGTGCCATATTTAACGAACAGGCCAATGTCACCCCATTTCTCTTCATACGCCTTCCGGTCCTTCTTAAACAATTCACTGAGCTTATCTGCGACCTTCCTTGTGATGTAGCTATTGATCTTCTTTACATTGCTATCAGCTTGTAAGAAGCTTCGGCTTACGTTCAA
>DATDNL010000413.1:0-10184 GCA_036518315.1 Flavisolibacter sp.
AGGTGCTGGCAAAAAGGTTGAAAGGGCCATGCACGAAATGCATGAAGGCAAACTCAAAAGCGGGCGTAGCGGAAAAAAAGTAAAATCCCGTTCGCAGGCAATTGCTATTGGATTATCCGAAGCTCGTAAAGAAGGCGCGAAGGTGCCAAAAAAAGGTAGTGCGAAGAAAAGTGGAGCGAAGAAGAGTGGTGCGAAGAAAGGAGCCAAGAAATCCACTACAAAAAAAGCTGCAAAGAAGGGTGGTGCCAAGAAGACAACAAGGAAGAGCGCTACCAGAAAAAGTGCAGCTAAGAAAGGCGGTGCAAAAAAAGGTGCAAGAAAGACCAGCAGGAAGAAAAAGTAATCCGCATGCAACTGATAGCAATTGGTTTGAGATCCATCTCAAACCAATTGTTTTAAGATCTTCATCAACACTCTCTCTTCACTCGCCAGGCCAGCAAGATCGTCGGGTTGTTCTATTGTATCTAGCTCGCCGAGATATTTCAACAGGCTCTTGTCTTCATACAACTTAATGACGCCGGGGTGAACATAATATTTTTTGCAAACCGTCCGGGTGTTGCCCAATTGCTTACTCACTTCGTCGAGGGCTGCGATAATGTTCTTTTTGCAATCGGAATCTGTTTCGGCTTCGCCAATTGAACGGAAGGCACGGATGATATTCAAGGTGCCTGACCAGGTTCTGAAGTCTTTTGCCGTGAAGTCGCCACCTGCAGCATCCTTTATGTAGCGGTTCACCATTCCCGAGTCAATTGATTTTCGATTGCCTTCTGCATCGTAATACTGAAACAGTTCCTTGCCGGGAATATCGCGGCACTGCTTTACCATCCGGGCGAGTCTTTTATTCTTCAACGGGATCTTATGTTCAATGCCTTTTTTCCCCTTGAAAGAAAACACGATGTTGTCGCCTTCTATCTTGACGTGGTTGTCCTTGAGCGTAGTTAGGCCATAGGAGCCATTTGTTTTTTCGTATTCCTCGTTTCCTATCCTAATGGAGGTCCGTTCCATCAGGCTGACGACAGTAGCGAGAACTTTGTCTTCAGTCAATTCTTTTTTCGCCAGGTCTTCCTCCAACTTCAAACGGATAGATGGCAAAACTTTTCCGAATTCATATAGCCTATGAAACTTTGTTTCGTTGCGCAACACGTTCCACATGCTATGATAGCGGTATTGTTTCCTTCCCCTTATATCGAAACCCGTCGCCTGGATGTGACCGTGGGAGTCGCGGCAGATCCAGACGTTGGTCCAGGCCGGCGGAATTGCCAGTTTGCGGATACGTTCAATTTCCTCCTTCTTTTTCAAAGGTTTTTCATCGTAGATGTATACAAAGCCCTTTCCCTTTTTCAGGCGGTTGATTCCCGGTTCCTTATCATTTACATAAACCAGGTCAGCTACTTTTGCCGCTTTGTTGTAATCCCTGTCGATCTTCAGAAACTCCTTGTGCGACAGTTCAATCACTTTTTCCATAACTCACTTTTCTTGCTGTTTGGTTCCGTTACCATTTTGCGAAGGCACTGGCCTATGCCTTAATAATAGTTTGTGTTTGTGCCGACCTGTAGCTTCATCCACTGAATGGGAGCTGAACAAGTCATTTTCTTCTTCGGCCAACTCTGAAAGGCGTACATAAAATTTCTTCAAGACCTCGAGTTCCGCTTGCGTCAGGTCCTCTACGTCAATGAGTCGATTGCTTGCCCTTTCTTCGCATGCTATGAGCTCATTCAGCTTCAGCTGGATGGCCAGGGAGTCTTTGTTTTGAGATTGCTGGATGATGAATACCATCAAAAAGGTGATGATAGTAGTTCCTGTATTGATTACCAGCTGCCAGGTATCGGAATAGTGGAAAATGGGCCCGGTAACTCCCCAGACCAGAATGATTAATACGGCAATCACAAACGCAGTGGAGGAACCTGTTGCCCTCGTAATATTAGAGGCGGCTTTTTCAAAGAAGGCTTTAAAACCTTTCTTCTTATGCTTTTCCTTGGTCTCTTTTATTTCCTGGTTGATATCCTTTTCAATGATCTTGTTTTGTTCCATGTTGATAGGTTTGTGAAAATTCATTTTCTTATCTAAAGAAAAAGCCAGACCAAAAGGTCTGGCCATTGCCGTTGTTTCAGTAAATCTGTCAACACGGTACGCAGGCTTCTATTCTTCGGGCTCATTTTCAGCCGTTATATTAATGCCGCTTACTGCGAGTTCTGTAAGCAGTTGATCTGCCTGTTTTTCTTCGTCAAGTGTTTGTTGTAACAAGTTTGCTATTTCATTTTCCCCCATCGTCTTTGCCAGTTGAACCAGGCTGCCATAGGCGGCAATTTCGTAGTGTTCCACTTTTTGACCAGCGATGATTAAGCCGGCATCAATAACAGAGGATCCTTTTGGCAGCTCCTCGATTACATTCTGAGCTTCTTTTACCAGTCCTTCCATAGCTTCACATTTCTTAGCCCTTGGGGTCATTTCCAACAACTCGAAAACCTGCTCCACCCTTTCAATCTGTTGTTCAGTGACTGCCAGGTGATCTTCGAAGGCTGAGGCTAATTCTTCGGAAGTTGCGGCCCTTTTCATCTTAGGCAGCGCCTTGGTCAGGTGCTTTTCTGCCCAATAGATATCCCTCAATTCCTCAATAAACAACTCTCTCAACATTGTCTCTTCACTCTGCATATTTGAAGAGCCTTTCCTGCTTTTGGACGTACTTGAATTCCGTGGCATAATGCAATAGTTTTTATAATTAATAATAGAAGTCTATAATCAAAAAAATAGTGCCAATGAAAAAGAGCCTGACATCCAAATCGTAAGCGGTCTGTAGAGTTTTTTACACAGAGTATATACATGAGTTTATCGATTTCCGAGCGATTTTTGTGGTATCTAATTTGGATATATATGGGCGGGTCTCTTTGATTACTCACCAAAAACAAACGTATGGCGACTACGGCATCTAATCAGCAGTTAAGTTTTTTGCAGGAGAAGATTCGGGAAATTGGCAGTGCTTTATTCTTTAATCTTAGTGAGTCTGTATTAAAACTTCCTACTTCCATCGTAACGACATTAAAGGTCGACGACTACGGATTCGTCTGGTTCTTTGTCCAAAAGCCTATGCAAAACCTAAAAGAGTTTGACACTGAATTTCCGGTTCGATTAGATTTCTTCAGAAAAGGTTCCGGCTGCTTCCTCCAGGTTAATGGTAAAGGTTGGGTGGTTGCCGATCCTGAAGAAATGAACTCGTTCGTTACCCTTCCGGAGGACGCGAAGAAGGTAGCTATGAATGAAATGGTACTGGTAAAGGTGAAGATCATGAGGGCGGAATACTTCGAAACGAAGACTCTTGCCCAGCAGTCATGGTGGCAGAACGCCATGAGCACCGTTACGGCCTGGTTCAGGCATTCTAACAACTTGCGTCCAGATGTTTATTACCCTGCTTCCTAAACGTTATTGATCATGAGAGCAATTTGGTCAGGTGCGATCAGTTTTGGATTGGTAAACATTCCTGTAAAGTTGAACAGTGCAATCGAGTCAAGCGAAGGGCTCGACTTCGACATGCTATCCGAAAAAGACATGGCTCCCATCCGTTATGCAAGGATCGATACCAAGACAGGTAAAGAGGTGGCCTGGAAGGACATTGTGAAGGGTTATCAATATGCAAAGGGCAAGTATGTGGTTGTGACAGATGAAGATTTCAAGAAGGCGAGTCCCGAGAAATCAAGGTCGGTCGACATCCTACAGTTTACGAAGGAGGATGAGATTGATCCGATGTATTACGACAAGCCTTACTACCTTGTACCAGACAAGGGAGCCGGTAAATCGTACCACCTGCTGGTAAAGGCATTAGAAGAGACAGAGACAGTTGGGTTAGCAGAGTTCATGCTTCGAAACCGCATGCACATATGTGCTCTCAAGGCTAAGGATGGCATTTTGTTATTGCACCAACTGCGTTACCAGGAAGAAATTCGAGAGGCCCCCGAAGTTTCTAAGCAAGGGGAGAAGATCTCGGCTAAAGAAGTGGAACTCGCCAAGAAGCTGGTGAACCAGCTCACCGAAAAGTTTGATCCGACGGCATTCAAGGACACTTACGTGGCAGAACTGAAAAAAGTGATAAAGGCAAAGGCTGCGGGGAAAGATATTCACATCGCAGAACCAAAGAAAGCTTCGGCTACAGTGAAGGACCTGATGGAGGTTTTAAAGCAAAGCCTGGAGTCGACGCCTACGAAGAAGAAGAAGGCAGCATAAAAGAGATTATAAAAAAATGCCTCGGTCTGAGGCATTTTCCGTTTAGTTAAGTCGTTCCTCTTCCTCATCCTCATCGTCGTCAATGTCGAAATCTGCCTCGGTGAGTTCCTCATTTTCGAGCTCCTCATCGTCATAGTCCTCATCTCCCTCTTCTATATCATGAGAAATTTCACGGGTGTCCAGGTTGTCCTCATCATTAACTCTTTCAAAATCGGAAGAAAATCGCCTGTTTCTTTCCTCTAATTTTTGGTCGATGCCGTCATTTCGCGGTGTCATGGTTATCGTTTTAAGGGGTAGGAGATAATTGCCATAATTTTTATGCCATGGAGGAGAGTTGTGAGCTACAGCTACGAACTGCGAGAAAAGGCCAGAAGCTTGCAGCTACTAGCTAAAAGCTAATAGTCTCACTGGCATAAATTTTTTTCCAAATTCGCATATGAGTTTATCTCTCTATAAAAAGAAGCGGCATTTTGATAAGACGCCTGAGCCTGAGGGAAAGGAAAAATC
Organism: Flavisolibacter sp.; assembly: GCA_036518315.1. Classification (GTDB taxonomy): domain Bacteria; phylum Bacteroidota; class Bacteroidia; order Chitinophagales; family Chitinophagaceae; genus Flavisolibacter. The sequence continues at coordinate 4,723 of DATDNL010000413.1, forward strand.
ATCAAAAGGCTTTCTTCGTTTCGTCATTCAAAAGCATGATGCCTCCCACGTGCACTATGATTTTCGTTTGGAAATGCAAGGTGTATTGAAGAGTTGGGCTGTGCCAAAGGGTCCCTCCTTAAATCCGGCGGATAAACGGCTGGCAATGGCTGTGGAAGACCACCCTTACGATTATCGCACTTTCGAAGGCATTATTCCCGCCGGCAATTACGGCGGCGGAACTGTTATCGTTTGGGACGAGGGCACGTATGAGCCAATGGAAGGGGAAGGATTAAACAGGAAGGAACAGGAAAAACTTTTACTGAAACAGTTATACTCCGGCAACCTTAAGATCAGGATGCATGGCAAGAAAATAAAGGGGGACTATGCTCTTTTCCAGATGAAGGCAAGAGGGGAGCGTTCCTGGATACTAGTAAAGAAGAACGATGAATTTGCTTCCGAGAAGGACATCACAGAAAATGATAAATCAGTAAAGACGGGAAAGACACTCGTGCAGGTGGCTAAGGCAAATGGAACGACAGTGAATCACCCCGAGGCGCATACAAAGACGGTACCTGTAAAGAAGAAGGCGATTCAATTGCTGGATGAGCAGACAGCTTCGAAGGCAAAGAAGTCAGCTTCCAAAAAAAGTGCGAAGAGCTCTTCCAAATCAACAAAGGCGGCTTCTAAAAAAAAAGGACAGGCAGTAAAAAAACTACTCGGTGATTCGTTTTCGTCGGCGCGCAAAGCACCGATGCCAAAGGATGTGGTTCCCATGATGGCGACTCTTGTTAATGAGCCTTTCGACAGCCCCGACTGGATCTACGAGATCAAGTGGGACGGCTATCGTGCGGTGGCGTATTGTGACGGAAAGAATGTGGAGCTCATCTCGCGAAACCTTACCTCTTTTACCGAGAAGTATTTTACTGTGACCGATGCGTTTAAAGCGCTTGGCATAAAGGCAGTCTTCGACGGTGAGATTGTCGCTGTAGACGAAAGAGGATTGGCGGTATTCCAATCATTACAAAACTGGCAAAACACTCCTGTGCGGCTGCAGTATTTCATCTTCGATATTATTTGGCTGGACGGTTATGACCTTACAGAGATTCCCCTCGTTGAACGTAAGCGGATTTTAAAGGAAGTTTTACCGGAGGACGACGAAGTGTTGAAGTACAGCGATCATGTTGTCGGCAGTGGAAATGAGTTCTTCCAGGTAGCGGTGTCGAAAGGGTTGGAAGGTATCATGGCCAAGAGGGCTGACAGCCTCTACCAAATCGGCAAAAGAACCGATGACTGGGTCAAGATCAAAGTAAACCAGAGACAGGAGGTGGTGATAGCCGGCTTTACGGAGCCGAGAAATACAAGAAGGTATTTTGGCTCCTTGCTGCTCGGCCTATACGACGGCGACGAGTTGGTTTATGTTGGGCATACAGGCAGCGGGTTTAACACCAAGTCGCTGGAACAGATTTACAAAAAGCTTCAGCCACTCGTGACGAACGAATGTCCTTTTGCTAAATGTCCTAAGGGAAACATGCCTGTTACGTGGGTAAAGCCTAAGCTGGTCTGCGAGATCAAGTTTGCAGAGTGGACCAAGGACCGCATTGCAAGGCAGCCCATCTTCATGGGACTGCGTGTGGATAAGAAGGCAAAAGATGTGACCTTTGAAAAATCAGTCAATGTCAATATGATAAAGAAAAGTGCAACGGAAAAGAAGACGCCGAAGAAGTCGTCCAAATCCCCCGCAAAGAAATCCCCCGCTAAAAAAGCTTCTGCCGCAAAAAAGGCAGGAGCAAAAAAAAAATCGGTAAGCGCTAAGACTTCTCAATCCCAGGTCGATCTATCGGCCGGTGAGGATCAGCAGATTGTTTTGAATGGTCACGAACTCAAACTGACCAACCTCAATAAACTCTATTGGAAGAAAGAGAAGTTCAGTAAGGGCGACATGATCAACTACTATTTGCAAATAGCACCTTACATGCTTCCCTATATGTTGGACAGGCCCCAGTCGCTGAACCGCCATCCGAATGGGATAGAAGGTCCCAACTTTTTTCAGAAGAACCAGGCTGGCAAATTGCCTTCGTGGATGCAAACACACGAAGACTTCAGTGAGTCTACCAATGAGACCATTGAATACCTTGTTTGCAGTAACGAAGCAACGCTCATCTACATGGCGAACCTTGGTTGTATTGAAATGCATCCCTGGCATTCGCGCTCGCAAACGTGGGATAAGCCTGACTGGTGCCTTATCGATCTCGATCCCGATAAGCCGAATACATTCGAGCAGGTGATGGATGTGGCCAAAGTGGTGAAGCAGGTACTTGATTCAATCGGTGCAGACGCCTTCGTAAAGACTTCGGGCTCCAGCGGCATACACATTTACATTCCTCTCGGTGCTAAGTACAGCTATGAGCAATCAAAGCAACTCGCAGAACTAGTGGTGAACATTGTACATACTCAAATGCCCGGTATTACAAGTGTTGAAAGAAGCCCATCCAAGCGTTTGGGCTTGATTTATTTGGATTATTTGCAAAACAGGCAAACACAAACCGCGGCGGCTCCTTATTCATTGCGTCCAAAGCCAGGTGTACCGGTGTCTTCACCGTTGGATTGGAGTGAGCTCAAAAAGGGGTTGATGCCTACGACCTACAATGCCAGGAATATTTTCGACCGGCTCAAAGTGGAGGGAGATTTGTTTAAAGGCGTTTTGGGAAAGGGAATCAATCTTGAGAAAGTGTTGAGTAAATTAGCTTCGCAGTTTAAGTGAGTTGATCGTTTAAGGTTTAGAGGTTTAGGGGTTTAAAGTTTAAGGTTGAAAGATTCAAAAAATCCGAAGTATGCATCCATCTCTGCACATCTACAAGAATGAAGTCCTCAATTTTATCAACGAGGACTACGAAATACAAACGCTGGCGAACGATTGCCTGTTCACAGAGGGGCCGGTTTGGAACAAGGAAGGGTTCTACTTATTCAGCGATACTACTGCCAATTGCATCAACAAGATTTCTGAAGGCCATAAAAAAGAAATATTTCTCGCAAATGCGGGAACCGCGAACCTCGATGACCCTGATCTAAAGCCCGGCCAGGGAGGATCAAATGCGCTGGCATATGATCATGATGGAAATTTGTTGGTTTGCCAACACGGGAATCACGGAATTGCCAAATATGATGGCAAGAACCTTCAGCCCTTTATTACTTCTTACATGGGAAGGCCGTTCAACAGTCCCAATGACTTCATACTTCACAAGGATGGAAGATTATACTTCAGCGATCCGCCCTATGGTTTGAAAGATGCGAAGCTGAATCCTGCTAAGTTTCAGCCCATCGCTGGAGTGTATTGCTGGAAGAATGGTGAGTTGGAAATGATGTCTGACAAGTATCAATATCCGAATGGGGTTTGCTTGTCAAACGATCAGCAGAAACTCTACATCTGTTCGAATAAAGGATTTGAAAGCCGTGTTTCAGTTTACGATACTTCGAATAATCAATTCATTAAAGTGTTTGCGGAAGAGACGAGTGACGGAATAGAGGTGGACAGGAATGATAATGTGTACTTGTGCAACAAGGATGGCATCATCATATTGGATCATAAAGGAGAGAGGCTAGCGCTAATTCAATTGCCAACGGTGCCGGCAAATATTTGCTGGGGTGGGAAGGGGATGAATGATCTTTTTGTTACGGCGAGGGAGAATGTATTTTTGATTGAGAATTTGCAGAAGTAATATACTGGTGTAATCATCAGCCAAATGAGGTAACTCGATTATTTAATGCTTATGGCTATTAAAATTCCGATAGTAATCATTGTGGCTTTCCTCTATCTGACTACTGTTTTTGCAACTTGCAGAAGGGATTGTAATCGAATCGACTATTCCTTTGAAATGCCTGTAAAGGCTTATCCTAATCTTGAAAGCATTCGAGTTGGTGACACTATATGGATTGAGATTAGTGAGCCTGTGTCTTTGAAGGATTTGAATACAAATAGAAGTGTAAATTATAGCGGCGTCGTTAATTTGGGAACGAATATAGGCTTTCAAGAAATTATTGGAACAACACCACAAATAATCAATGCAGCGAATGATTTCTCTTTGAAAATAATTAACGGGGTAGAAGCTCCCACTTCTAATTCTGATTTGTTTAGAGAATATTTATTTACAGAAAGAAACGGCGCCTTTTTATTTAAGCTTGAGGTAATTCCTAAACGGTTAGGAACTTTTAGAATTAATCTTGGGAGCGCAGCAAATGTTTATACAGTCAATGATAAGTGTTCTAAAGCTTCATTTGTTTTTAACTTTGAAAATACAAACCAACATTTTTATCTATACCCCAATGGCGGTAGTACTCAGTCGGGTGGAGGGACATATTATTTTAAAGTAAAGTCATAATGGTTATTAATTTTTAAACAGTAGTCATTGTAATGTCTCTTTACCTGGCTACTGTTTTTGCTATCTGCAATAAAAAGACTCGATTGCACAACCGAGACGACCTGCCGCTTTCAGCCGGACTCTAGTCAGCTGATCTAATAAATGATCAGGCATAGGAGAATAAAAGCTTCACTAAGAAGTGAAGCCCTTGTGGAGAATATCGGAGTCGAACCGACACGACCTTCCCGCGCCTCGCGGGACGCTCTAGCCAGTTGAGCTAATCAATTATGTATATCAATGACAGGCATAAAAAAAGCTTCACCAACAGATGAAGCTCTCGTGGAGAATATCGGAGTCGAACCGACACGACCTTCCCGCGCCTCGCGGGACGCTTTAGCCAGTTGAGCTAATCAATTATGTATATCGATAACAGGCATAAAAAAAGCTTCACTAAGAAGTGAAGCCCTTGTGGAGAATATCGGAGTCGAACCGACGACCTCTTGCATGCCATGCAAGCGCTCTAGCCAGCTGAGCTAATTCCCCTTTTATGTTTCTCAGGCCGACGACCTTCCCGCTTCCAGCGGGACGCTCTAGTCAGCTGAGCTCGTCCATTCAGCACAAAAGAACGGCTGCAAAAATAAGTGATCAGCTAATACGGATGGTATAATAATTTCTTTAAAACCCATCAAAATTCAGTGTATGCAAAAGGGAGGGGAATCAAAGAAGATACGTCCGGCACAGGAACAGGAAATGCCGGGTACTCAGCAGGATATGAATCCGAAACCGGTTATTGAGAGACCGAAAGTGGAGAATAAACTGGAGGGCAATGTCGCCTTAATAACGGGCGGCGACAGTGGTATTGGTTCGGCTGTAGCAATACTGTTCGCCCAGCATGGTGCCGACATAGCGATCGTCTATCTTGATGAACACGAAGACGCGGAAGAGGTCAAAAAGAAAGTGGAGGGCTATGGGCGGAAATGCGTCCTCATTGCTGGTAACGTTCGTGACGAAGTCTTTTGTAAAAAAGCGGTAGAGGAAACTGTGAAGCAATTGGGTAAGCTGGATATCCTGGTTAATAATGCAGCAACACAAACAGAGCAGAAGTCACTCGAAGATATTTCAACC
>DATDNL010000414.1:0-5835 GCA_036518315.1 Flavisolibacter sp.
GATTGGCGACAAGGAAAAGCCTTTGCCGATTATTTGAAGAATATGGGATACTACGTGGTCGAGGTGCCGCGAGGGACTGTCATTACATGGTCCTTCCTAAGCCGGTTCCACAATGTGATCCGCTTCGGTGGATTTGGAACATACACGAAGCAGGAGATCGATGCCTATGACTCCCTGGCCAATCATTCCGCATCCATCCTATTGATACAGGACCATTTGACAAACGGTCCAAATGACCCTCTTTCATCCCATTGGGGACTGAACTTTTCAGGTGCGGTACAAGGAACCATTACGCAGTTTGAACACCACCCCATCACAAATGGTGTTTATTCCTTGGATTACAATGCAGGTTCAGTAATTACAAACCCTGATCTTAAGAAGATAACAGTATTGGGTTATTTTTCTGCAGTTGAAACCCAACAGGTTGCCCTTGGCATTCTCCATCACCCTACCGCAAAGATTGTTTTCATCGGGGATAGCAACGGAGTTGAAGCGGTCCCACAACCTTTCACCGATAACCTGGTGCAATGGTTGTTTCAGTAGATTATCTCCTTAAGCCATACTGCGTGCACCGCATTAAAAACTTACAACCATCTCCGCACGGCGTTCTTATAACTCTGATATTCCATCCCAAACGCATCTTGCAGATATTGCTCTTCTTTGTTTATCACGTATAGCTGAACCACTCCGATTAACACAGGCAAAAGGATTAGTGTCCACCAATTGCCAATGAGAATTCCCAGTCCGCTGTAGAGGAAGACCAGGGACAAGTACATGGGGTTACGTGTAAATGAATAAATGCCTGAGGTCTCAAGAGAGTGCGCAGGCCTGATGGTAACTAAAGTATTTTTCGTCAATAAAAATCTTCGTAAAGCACTGATAAAAAGTAGCAAATAAATAAGCAATAGTAATGAACCGAAAGCTTTTGCAATCGATTCATGAAGTGCCCTATCATCCAATGGATACAGGCGTTGTGACAAGAACGACAAAACGAAGAAAGCTAGATAAATCAACGGCGGTGGGACGTAGACGCCCGGGTGTTTGCGTGTGTTCATGGTTTTACATTTATCGACTGAAGCCCTTCCTCAGCAAGTCAAAACTAATAAGTTGATAGTTGAACCCTTAGTATAAAAACGACATTCCTAACCTGTTGGAAATTTGCTGTAACCGCTCGTCGGCCGAAGGTAAAAACGGCTCGGAGGAAATTCTGCAAACTCCTTGAACTCCTTAAGCAAGTGAGATGAATCGGTATAACCAGCTTCCAATGCAATTTCTGACCACGTTTTGTCAACGCAACAGTTCTTGATCTTCATCGCATATTCAAAGCGGACAATCCGAATGAACAACTTCGGAGAAATCCCAACTCTTGAAGTGAAATTCCTTTCAAACTGCCGAAGACTCAAGCAGGCAAGTTCAGCCCATTGCTCAAGTGCGAAGTTGTTTCCTGGATCGAGCATCCGGATGGCTACATCATCAATTGGCTCTTCGCACCGGCATGACTGATCAAACTTTCTCTCAATGAAACGGGACACGACCTCGATCATGCAATCATATGAACTACTTTCCCTTACCTCTTGCAGTAATTCATTTACTTCGTTACCCCAAAATTGTTCAGCATTTAAACCACTGTTGACGGTCTGTTGCATGTTAATTCCTAATAACCGATAAGTACCGGTAGGATGGAACGCAACTTTTATCATCAAGTGGTCCTTACCAAAGATCAATCCTGCGGTTTGATATTTCGGCCCGGTTACAACAGCAGCAGGAATCGGAATTTCTCTCCCGGCCTTGTTTACCAACGTAATAGGATCCTTTGCATAGAAGTATAAATTCTGTTCCGTGTTAGCAAGGCAGGTTATAAATGGCGGAGGCAGATCTTTTTCCTCGTTCCAGTTGGCATGGTACACCTGGAACTCTCGTATGATCTTCTTAAGGGAAGCCGGTGGCTCGTATGTTTTATAGAAGGGCAAAACTTGCTTTAACTGAAATTAAGAATTATCTGCTATAAAAAGGCCCTTCAAATAGAACCGGGTCCAATGCTATCAAACCTAAGTATATCTGCCTCTTTTATCAGTGCCAACTACTCCCTGGTGTGATAAACGACCGCAAAGTCAGATATAATCTGTCTCAAAACCGAACAGTTGCTGTACGGCCTTGAAACATTCTATTTCGACCTCAAGTTCTAACCGCTTGTCTTTCAACAATTGGCACACTGGCACGTTCTTGCCATTGTATTCATCAAATGATTGCAAACCACTAAAAATAGATTTTATGAAAAAGCTTTTCTTACTTACCGTAATCGTAGTCACAGCCCAATTCGCATTCGGGACCGATGCACCAGTTGCTTCGACATCTGCTATGACCTCTTTCAACAAGGATTTTTACAATGCCAGCAGCGCACAATGGCAACACTCTGAAGCATACGACAAAGTAGACTTCTTTTTGGACACCCAGTTTTTGAATGCCTACTATGCCCCTGACGGAGACTTGTTAGCAGTCACCCGTAATATCGTTTCTGAGCAACTTCCTTTGAAATTATTGATGGAACTGAAAAAGAATTACTCTGGCTACTGGATCTCCGATCTTTTTGAAGTAGTGAACGGAACCGATGACGACTATTATGTCACTCTCGAGAATGCCGACGAACAAATTATTTTAAAAGCAAAGGCAAGCAAGAGCTGGAAGTTATATAAGAAAGTGGTAAAGATTTAAACCAGGATATATCGAAGTGCAGGATATTTACAACGAATGCCAGCAGAACCAGTATTCTTCGAAGAACAAAAGGGTAATTCAACATTACCCTTCATTGTTTGTAGAACCGGGATTATGAACTAAATTCAGGAGCGCGTAGTAATATAAGTTGCTCTTGTAGAATGAAACGACGAGTCATCACCCTAACGAAGTATCTTTTGGTAGCGTCCAGCATTTGTCTGTTGTCTACTTGCACCAAAGAATATAGTTACGAGGGCGGCAACCCGTCAGCACCAATAGGAAACACGCCGCAGCAAGTCTCCGACACGGCGAGCTTCACCCTACCTGGCGATCCGGGCGAATGCACGATTGCCTTGAAAGCCGGCAGCTTTATTGCGGGCAACAGTAACAGCACCAATAGTGTCACCATTAGCGTGAACGTAGCTAAGACTGGAACTTACTCGATAAGTACGGATACATTAGACCAGATCTATTTCGCCGCCAGTGGAAGGTTCACAAGAACCGGTGTTCAGAATGTTGAACTTAAAGGATATGGCACGCCGGATGAAGCTCTGAATTTAAAATTCACTCCATCAAAAGGTTTTTCCAAATGCGACTTTAACTTGAGTGTGTTGCCACCCGGGCCTTTAGCCACTTATGTTATCGAATCTGGATTCGGTAATCCAAACCCATGCACTTACGTTCTAAATGGGAACTATATAAAAGGAACCTCACTATCGTCCCCCAACACGGTAAGAATCAGCGTCACTTCGATAACACTTGGAAGTTTTGCAATTGCAACTGAAACTGTAAATGGAATGCGCTTTTATTATTCAGGAGCATTTTCCAGCATCGGCAGTCAATATGTAAATCTCCAGGGAAGTGGAATTCCTTTAACTCAAGGCACCTATTCTTTTTCTCCTACGATTGTTGGTCCGGCACCATTGGGTGGGCAAGCTTGTGCGTTTACCATACCAGTTCAATAAACTTCTTTAGTTTCCACTAAATAAATTCAATTCGCTACATTGCTTTTATGCAGGCACCCTACCGCTACTTTATGTTACATAAACCCTATGGCATGGAATCACAATTTGTCAGCCCGCATGCAGGGCCCTTGCTTGGGGATCTATCCTTTTCTTTTCCGAAGGGTACCCATGCCATCGGGCGACTGGATAAATACTCGGAAGGCCTATTGCTGCTTACTACCAATAAGAAAATAACGGCGTTGCTTTTTGAAGGCCCCATACCGCACAAACGAACTTACCTCGTACAGGTAAAACACAAGGTCAGTGAACAAAGCCTGGCCGAATTAAGAAGCGGCGTCACGATCAGGATCTCCGGCGATACACATTACACCACCCCTCCTTGCGAGGTATCCATAGCCGAGCCATCACATTTTCCATCTCCGCGACCTTTCCCCCCTTATGTTGAAAGCACCTGGCTCAGCATTACCATAACAGAAGGAAAGTTTCGGCAGGTGCGCAAAATGGTGGCTGCGATACGCCACCGATGCATGCGCTTACTTCGCACCTCGATTGAAGAAATGGAGTTAGGAAATCTGCCGCCGGCAGAAGTACAGGAACTCGAAGAAGCAACCTTTTTCTCACAACTAAAATTAAAAGCCCCGCCTGGAATTAAACCTGGAGTCTCATCAACCGGTCGTTCATAACGCCAGGATCCAGACGAATCGGTAAAAAAATCGCCGTCGAGCGACAATACTGACGCCAGTCATCTTTTACGAGCTTCAGTTACTTCATCTTTGCCGATCACGTACAGCCTTGCTGTTCTAACTATTCTTATGAATCAACCCCACCGGTTTCACATTCCTGTACTTGGCTTGTGTTACACAATTGATACCCCTTTAATGGTAGCCCGGTATGGCATCTCGTCGGTGTTGTCAATTGTTGAAGACGAACTGATTGAAGACATGAGAAGCTATCATGCACTCCGTAATGGTATTGCCTTCACTCCTATCACAAAAAAAGATCCGGATTATCGCGCCAGGCGCATTACAGCCTACCTCAATTTACTGCATGACCTAATTGAAAGGCAGGTTAACGAACTGAAAACATCATCCTTCGACACCAACAGTGACCTCCATAAATATTTTCAATTGTTGCCAGGCGATGCCAAAGAGAAAGCAGATTATAAAAAGATGTTGGCCATGGAAGCCGGCCAGCCAAAGGAAGAATTGCAGAAGCAATTAATCCGATCAATAGTTGCAGGCGACATTGACGTAAACATTATGGCGAAGCTGGATAACCCTGCCTATACGGATGAGGGGCAAAAGTTGCCGGATGAATTTTCCGACGCTGTTGCCGCGCTTAGAGGATTTGCCAACAGTAAGCTTTCTTCCTCCGTTGTTATTTCCGCTGGTTATAATCCGAAGCTTTTCAATTACGCTGAACTACATGAAGATTTCTACCCGCAAACTAATGATCACCTTCCCAAGAAGATTATCTTAAAAGTCAGCGATTACCGCTCCGCACTGGTGCAAGGTAAACTCCTTGCCAAAAAGGGGTTGTGGGTTTCTGAGTTCAGAATTGAATCAGGCGTTAACTGTGGCGGACATGCTTTTCCGACAGAAGGCATTTTAATGGGTACTATACTCGAAGAATTTAAAAACAACCGTAAAGCCCTTGCCGCTGAATTGTTGGTTCTGTGTAATAATGCTTTGGTGGCCAAAGGAAGAAACAAGTTTAGCAAAACTCCTATCCAAAAAATCTCGGGGCAGGGTGGTGTGGGCACTCATGAAGAGCAAGAACTGTTATTAAAGCATTTTCAATTGGATAGCGTTGGCTGGGGAAGCCCTTTTTTATTAGTGCCTGAAGTGACGAACGTCGATGAAGTCACGTTAAACCAATTAGCCACGGCACAACCGGAAGATTACTTTTTAAGTAATGCCTCTCCCTTAGGCGTTCCCTTTCACAACTTCAGGAAAAGTAGCTCAGAAGCGCAGCGAAAGGAAAGAATCGCCAATGAAAGGCCAGGCAGTCCTTGTTACAAAAAATACCTTACTTCTGATACGGAGTTTACCGAACTCCCGATATGTACAGCTTCCAGGCAGTATCAACAGCTTAAAGAAAAACAGATAGCTTACAGCAGCAATAGCCCTGCGGAAATTCAATCTCAAATTAAAAAGGT
>DATDNL010000415.1:0-5882 GCA_036518315.1 Flavisolibacter sp.
AACGCCTCCAAATTAGTTTTTCGCGCTTCTATGTGCAATCGTATGTGCCCATTGTTCCAATGTGGTTCAGAAAAAATTGAATGCAAAAGGCAAGTTGTAACACATAGCCATATGGAATACGATACAAGTCACAATCGAACATAGGTTTTGGATTTTGATGATTTATAATTATGATTGTTTTTTAGGTAGTTTCTAATGTTTTGAAGTCCAGTCACTTTTTGACTTTGATGATCCGATCGAGGAAATCTTCTCGCTCGTAGCACGCAAATAATTAATAATCAATAATTAATAATCCTCACTCACCGAGTCCCCTCCATCCTCTTTTCTCATTATCTTTCAGTCATGAAATTGGATTTGCTCGCATTCGGTTCTCATCCCGACGATGTGGAGTTGGGATGTTCAGGAACCATAATTAAGGAAATAAAGAGAGGAAAAAAGGTTGGTGTTGTCGATCTCACCCAGGGCGAACTGGGAACACGCGGAACCATCGAAACCCGTTATGAAGAAGCTGCCAACGCGGCCATGGTAATGGGAGTGCTGGTGCGGGACAACCTCAGAATGCAGGATGGTTTCTTTCAAAACAACGAAGAAAACCAACTCCAGGTAGTGCAGAAACTGCGCAAGTACCAGCCCGAAATAGTATTGGCCAATATCTGGGAAGATCGTCATCCCGATCATGGTAAGGGTGGATGGCTTTTGTATGATGCCTGTTTCTTATCAGGCCTACGCCAGGTAAAGACTGTAGATGAGAATGGGAAGGAGCAGGAGAAGTGGAGACCTAAAATGTTATTGCATTATATCCAGGACCGCTTCTACGAGCCCGACATCATCATTGACATCAGCGACGTATGGGAACAAAGAATGGACGCCATTCGAGCCTACAAGACACAATTCCACGATCCCAACAGCAACGAGCCTCAAAGCTATCTTTCTACTCCTGAGTTCATGGAAGCACTGACTGCAAGAGCAAGACTATTGGGCAAAAGAATAGGAGTGAAGTACGGTGAAGGCTTCCTGTCTAAAAAGAATATTGGCATCAAGGATTTGGATTGTTTGGTTTTGAACGAAACATAGCTGTGAATGGTGAATGGTGAATTGTGAGTTCTATCAAAGCACGGGATACTTATAGACTTGCTCACTTTAGCATTCACCACTCACCATTCACCATTCACGAATATGTCTGTAAACAAATACACCCCCGAAGAGATCATGCAAAAAGTGGCCACTGGCAAGCCATTTACCTTGCTAATCCTTTTCGCTGGTGACCCTGTTCCTGATGATGATGCCATAGTGAACCAAATGCAATTAGAACACCTGGCACACCTGTTTACTATGGAAGAACAGGGGAAATGTTGTGTCTACGGACCAATTAGTAACCACGAAGAATTACACGGCATCATCATCTTCAACACTACGAACAAAGAAGACATCCAGTCTTGGATGGCCGACGATGTTTACATCAAAGCGGGCCACCTGAAGTATGAACTCTACGACTGGTTTTCCATTCCCGGGCAAACCATTCCCGGCTGATTGTTACTTCCGCTTATAATGAATTAACCAATTTTGCTTCCACGTTTTTCCTCCATCTGTTGATGCTTCCCAGCTCCAGTCGAAAGAATCTGGTTTGATATTGTAATACACCATCCGGTTTTCTAGTTTTCCAGACGGACTAATAGTTGAAGGCACCGTCTTTTCAGCTGTGTTTAGAACCAGGGAGTCTCCAACCATACCTCCCGTTAAAGCAATGTAGCCACCCTGGTTATCTATCCATGTCTGTTGCCAGTATTTGTAATTCGTATTGTACACACTCCAACTCTGCCCCAAATAATTAGTCTTTGGATCCTGGAAGTTCTCATGCACGGTGCAATTACCAAACAGTTTCTCAACATTGTTGGTCCCGTGCAAGCTGTCTGACCATGTTAGATCCCAATGGCCGATCCAAAAATCAAGTTGAGACGATTCGGGTGCTGAACAAGGTTGTTTAGATGTTTGCGCCGTAGACGCCACCGAGATACAGTAGCAGATGAAGACAAACACAAATCTCATATAGCAAGGTTTAGGACTTTAAAATTAACCCTGAGCCTCGCCTAAACACCAAAGATTACATGAACGGTCAGCCGAGCAGCTTCCTCATCTTATGATGACCTATTCCTACTTCCGAGAATGGTGCATCATATATTTCATATCCGCATTTTTGATAGAAGACGATTACCGGGTCACGGGCGTGCATCATTAAGGTCGTGAAGTTCCGCTGTCTTGCAATGGCTTCAGCAAAGTCAATTATTTGGGCACCGATACCTTTACTCCTGTAATCCTTTCGAACCGCCATCTGCCTCAACTGCATATTTCCTTTTAGCCTTGGCGTAAGCACACAGCATCCGATCATTTCATCGCCGTCGAATGCACCCACCAGTATATCCTTCCTTTCAGCTTCCCTGTCAATATAAGTTGCAGGCACCCCGATAGGTTCAAGCAATTGTGATACTCTTAACGCGAGCATTTCTTCATAATCTTTGCTGTCAAAATCGATTTGGCGAATAGTCATACATTGCAAATTAAGCTCGAAGAATCCTTATAACAACAATAACGTGGTATCTCTTCCATCAATACTCGACAATGACTTCTACAAGTTCACTATGCAGCAGGGTGTGGTGAAACTTTTTCCCCGGGCTAAGGCTCGTTATCAATTTATCAATCGTGGAAAACATCCTTTCCCTGCAGGTTTTGCGGAAGCATTGCAACATTCACTAAACGCCATGGCTTCTCTTAAATTGACGAGGGAAGAAAAGGAGTGGTTCGGTAAGACCTGTCCTTACCTCGACCCAGTGTACCTCGACTTCCTTGACGGTTACTCTTATGATCCTTCCGAAGTGAAGATCATTCAAACGGGTAATGACTTACAGGTGCTTGTGGAAGGCTTTTGGTATCGTACGATCTTATGGGAAGTACCCCTGCTCTCACTTATTTCCGAAAACTTCTACGTTCTTCAGAAGCTGAACAGGGAACCAATTGAAGCAGTGGTCGAAAAGACGAAAGACAAGATTGAAACCTATGGCGAGTTGGGTGTTACTGTCGCAGAATTTGGTACCCGTAGGAGATATTCTTTTGAAGTACACGAGGTGGTCGTGGCAACCTTAAAGAAATATGGAAGAACTTTTGTCGGCACCAGTAATGTTCACCTGGCCCGTGTCATTGGAACAAGACCAATCGGAACTCACGCCCACGAATGGTTCATGTTCCATGCCGCTAAATATGGTTTCAAAACAGCGAATACTATGGCGCTGGAAAATTGGGTGAGGGTTTATCGCGGCGACCTGGGTATTGCCCTCTCTGACACGTTTACCACGAATGAGTTTTACGAAGTATTCGATAAGAAGTTCAGTAAGCTTTTTGACGGTGTTCGCCACGACAGTGGCGATCCTCTTGAGTTTGCGGATAAGACGATTGAGCATTATAAAAGAACAGGCATAGATCCTCTCACCAAGACCATTATCTTTTCAGATTCACTTGACGTGGAAAAAGTTCACCGCATCGCTGAGTATTGTAAAGGCAAGATTGGAGTTTCGTTTGGCATCGGAACCAATTTTACGAATGATGTAGGACTAAAACCCATGAACATTGTAATCAAAATGTCCGAAGCCTTACCCGAAGCAGAATCCTGGACACCGGTTGTGAAGCTTTCGGATGTTCCGGGAAAGCAGTCGGGCGATGAGCGCACGATCAAGTTGGCAAAGCAGGTACTTTCGATCAAAGATTAATCGTCACCGTCTCGGATGTTAACTTAGTAGCATTACCCTTTTTACTCTGATACTTGCAACATTTTCTTACTCTCAAAAGCAAGATCCAATCAACTATATTTGCGCCACAAATTGCTAAATTGCTATATGGACTTTCAATTGACTGAAGAACACCTGATGATTCAACAGGCCGCGAGAGATTTTGCACAAACTGAGTGCCTACCAGGCGTTATCGAACGCGACGAGAAGATGAAGTTTCCACTTGAACAGATTTCAAAATTGGCTGATCTTGGATTTTTGGGAATGATGGTAAGTCCCGAATATGGCGGCGCAGGACTCGACACCGTGAGTTATGTACTGGCTATGGAAGAGATCAGCAAGATCGATGCTAGTGTGAGTGTCTGCATGAGCGTCAACAATAGCCTGGTTTGCTATGGTCTCGAGGCCTTTGGCACCGAAGAGCAGAAGCAAAAATACCTGGTGCCACTGGCCCAGGGAAAGAAAGATGGCGAACTCTATACCGGCGCGTTCTTGCTCAGCGAACCCGAAGCAGGCAGTGATGCAACTTCCCAAAAAACGGTGGCGGAAGATAAAGGTGATCATTACTTGCTCAATGGAACTAAAAACTGGATCACCAACGGTGGCACAGCTTCTGTCTATCTCGTCATTGCACAAACCGACCCTTCAAAAGGACACAAGGGTATTAGCGTCTTTATCGTAGAAAAGAACTGGCCCGGCGTAGTAGTAGGAGCTAAGGAAAACAAACTGGGTATCCGTGCAAGCGACACTCATAGCATCATGTTCAACGATGTCAAGGTTCCGAAGGAGAACCGCATCGCCGAAGACGGATTCGGTTTTAAGTTTGCGATGAAAACACTTGCCGGCGGGAGGATTGGAATTGCCTCACAGGCACTAGGTATTGCGAGTAGCGCTTATGAACTCTCACTGAAATACTCCAAAGAAAGAAAGGCTTTTGGAACCGAGATTGCCAATCACCAGGCGATCGCTTTCAAACTGGCAGACATGGCAACCAGGATTGAAGCCTCGAGACTTCTTTGTTTAAGTGCCGCCATCGATAAGGACCAGCACAAAGATTATACATTGAGTTCGTCCATGGCGAAGGTATACGCCTCTGAAACGGCAATGTGGACGACCGTTGAAGCCGTGCAAATCCATGGTGGCTATGGCTATGTGAAGGAATACCATGTAGAACGACTGATGCGCGACGCCAAGATCACACAGATCTATGAAGGAACAAGTGAAGTACAACGTATTGTGATCAGCCGCTCTATACTCAAGCAATAATGACAAATATCAATACATTTAAATGATCCCGCTTACAAGGCGGGATTTATTTTTGCAGTATGGCAATCAACAAAGAAAATTACTCAAAGATCTCGGCAGAACTGGAAAGCAGGAACATCACGCTCGTTGCTGTTTCCAAAACAAAACCGGCATCTGACATACTTGATCTTTACAACTTGGGTCATAGAGATTTTGGCGAGAACTATGTGCAGGAACTCCAGGAAAAGCAGGAACAATTGCCAAAAGACACCAGGTGGCACTTCATTGGTCACCTGCAATCGAATAAAATAAAATACATAGCTCCCTTTGTACATCTCATTCATGGCATCGACAGTTTTAAATTATTGAAGGAAGTAGACAAGCAGGCAAAGAAGATCAATCGTACTATTAATGTTTTGCTCCAGGTCCACATCGCCCAGGAAGAAACCAAATTCGGTTTAGACGAGAAGGAATTGGGCGAAATATTTAATTCTCCCGAATTACCTGGGCTGAAGAACGTAAACATTCAAGGTCTTATGGGCATGGCTTCGTTTACCGAGGATAAAGAAAAGGTCCGGAATGAATTTCGATACCTGAGATCACTGTTCGATAAATACGCACAACTACAAACTACAAACTACCAACTACAAACTCTCTCCATGGGCATGAGCGCCGATTACCCAATTGCCATTGAAGAAGGAACGACCCTCGTCCGGATTGGGAGCCTAATATTCGGTGAAAGGGCACATAATTAGGCATCCTCATCGTTGGCATGTTTTTTTAACTGATCTATGAAACGATTGTCATGAAAAGAATATTCCTATCAGCCCTGTTAATGATCTTCAGCTCGGCATGGCTCCT
>DATDNL010000416.1:0-3444 GCA_036518315.1 Flavisolibacter sp.
TTAAGCAACCCTTCCTTCGCCAAAAGTTCAGGGGAGATTAGTAACGGATTTCCTGCTTTGCTTGAGATGGCGCTGTAGGGAGAATGTCCCTGGCCGGCTTCTGTTGGATTGATGGGAAGCAATTGCCAGTAATGTTGTTTAGACCTGTATAAAAAACCAGCAAAAATCCTTGCTTCCTCTCCCATATCTCCAATGCCGAAACGAGAAGGGAGGGAGGTAATATGTAAAAGGACACCCGCACTACGCTTTTGTTCTTCCAATTCCGTCTTTAATAGGGCAAGCGGCAGGTCTTTGAAAACGTCTTTTATGTTGATCCGTTCTTCGAAGCTTCTTCCATTGAGCAAGTCGTTTATAGCACCTGCCAACTTTCCGGGTAAGACGATACTGGTATCCTTCCAGTCAATCTTGTTAACCTCTTTTTGCTGTTCTTTGCAGACCTCAGCTAAATGGAGTGGTACTGCAACGATATAAATGGTCTGCTGGTACTTACGCGCAAATGCCAGAACATGGTTCTTATACGTACCGTCGACCGACAGGGGAATGTATTCTGCTTTGCTTAGAAATTCGTTTTCCTCTTTTCGCCATTGTAATAATTGGTAAGTAAGCCAAAGCTTCAACTTCCCGCTATACCGGTCCTGCCAATGACGTTGCGCCCCATTGGCTCCAACACCGGCAATGATCTCATCGAGCCACCGCTTTCTCTTCGAATAGTCAACCGGTCTCCGGTTATCGGGGTCTACAAAACTGAGATCCCAGAGTTCACAACCCTGGTAGGTATCCGGCACGCCGGGGCAGGCAAACTTTAGGAGCAACTGCCCCAACGAATTGATGATGCCATAATCAACAATGCTTGAATGAAATTCTTTAAAGCTTTTCCAAAAATTACCATTCTTATTCAATAGTCCCTTCGCAAATTCTATTGTTGTCCTTTCATACTCTTCATTCGGATTGGTCCAGTTAGAATGTTGCTTTGCCTCGCGCAACGCTTTTCGCAGATAGTCGGTGAACCGGTCTTCAAATCGATCTTCATCTTCTCCTGGCATTGGATAAGTGCTGACTAACGACTGGTAGATCAAATATTCATCGTTTTTGTCCGGAATTTTATTCTGCTTCAAGGGTTCTGTTAAGCGCATCCATTCTTCAATCGCGGCTGTCCATTCGGCCGGAAGATCGGACAAGACATTTAATCGTGCACGGGCATCTTCGCCTCTTTTTGTATCGTGCGTGGCCGTGGCATTTAAAGACAGTGGCCAGTTCTCTTGCCTTTCTTCCATGGCACGATGAAAGTCTTCCGGTGTTATCCCGAAAGATTCAGGCGAGTCGCCTACCTCATTGTGGCCAATAAAGGAATTGTAGGTATACATTAGGGTATCTTCGACGCCTTTAGCCATCAAGGGGCCGCTAAACTGCATACACCGCTGGTAGAACTGTGCCACCCGTTTATTATAGTCTTCATCACCCTCGTTCGGTTTGTGAAGAAAAGCATTCTCCAAAATGCTGATCGCAATTTCGTCGGCAACACCCGATCTCCTCATCCTGTTAAGTAAGTTCTGAACCTCTGATGTTTCAGGTTCGTCCAAAGGGAATTGGTTTCCATAGTACCGGTAGACGGGGGATTGAACCAGGAACTCGGCAATGGCATTCTTCAAGTCTTCAGGGTGGAAGGAAGACAACTGCCTTCTTTCAATTAGCTTCAACTGGATAAACAGGTTATACAGGTTCTCCAGTTCACCCTCCATGTGATCATATAATATAGCTGACTTCTTTTCATGTATTTGCTGCTTAACCGTTCTCCGGTCCTTCGTGAGCTGGCGATAGAATCTTGTAAACGCTGCTTCATTTTTCTTATTGGTGAAAACATTATTTACAAGGGATAGAAAGTCGTAGCCTGTGGTTCCTTCTACTTTCCATTGGTGAGGCAAAGACTCTCCAGGCTCGAGTATTTTTTCAACCACGACATAGGTGTCCTCACCAGCCAATTCTCTAAGCCTGTCAAAGTACCGCGATGGATCATATAAACCATCAATATGGTCCACTCTTAGGCCATTGAAAACGCCTTTTTTGAGAAAGTAGTGAATTAGTTGGTGATAATAATCGAAAACATGTTCATCCTGGATATTTAAGCAGATCAAACCATTGATAGTAAAGAATCGCCTGAAGTTGATCTGGTAGTCTGTTTCCTGCCAGTTGCAGAGTACATAGTACTGCCCGTTCGCGATTTCCTCAAGAAGGTTTTTGTCCTTGTTGATTGCGTCCATCGAAGATTCGAGCGACCTTCTAAGCGCGTCGTTCTGTAACAAGCCTTCCTTTATTTCAGTCCACCTTCTACCATATTCTTGTGCTTGCCCGATGTCCTCAAGAGCGTTTATATTCTTTATGAATTGCTTTATATCAGCAGACAGTCTTTGCTTGTGTTGAAATATAGCCGCGTAGGAAGCGGGGGACAAGGGGTAAAAGTTGTCGTAATAACTTAAGAATGCTCCGTCATCATTTAACACCAACTTGATTTCACTTTTGTCGATACATCCTTCGAGGCTGCTTCCCAGGAAGGGCACCATCAGCCTACCGTCGTACAAGGTGCTATCCCAAAGAATATCAAAGAAGCGCGCAAAGGGCGAACGTTTACCTTTTTCAAGAACATCGAAAAGCAACTTATTATGTGGATCAAAAGCCATGTGATTGGGAACAATGTCCTGCAGCCACCCGATACCTTTTTCCTTCAGTCTTCGGCTTATATCTTCCAGTTGATCATTACTACCTATTTCAGGATTGACCCGGTGCGGATCTAAGACATCGTATCCATGTACGCTTCCCGGTGTGGCTTCAAAAACAGGAGAGGCATAGATGGTTGAAACGCCTAATTGCTGCAAATACTCTATGACCTTATCGAAATCCTCGAAGGAAAAGGATTTTTGAAATTGTATGCGGTAAGTTGATACGGGGTTAAACATGGCTTGAAAAAATAAGTATGGATTGAGGTTGAATGCTTACCTGGTTTGATGATTGCGTCGCCAATTCCTGCGGCTCAAGCCGGTCTGCATTCGAAGAATCGAATATTTTTTTACATAAGGAACCTGCATATTCTATTGTTCGTTTTTCTGCGGAGAAATTCATGAAGCAAACCAGTTGCTGTTCGCTGTTCCATCTTTTAAGCATAAGAGTTTTTAGTTGCTTGTCAAATGAAACTTCCAGGTTTTTTCTAGTGGGCTGTTTCAGAACCGGGTTTGCTTTCCGCAAACGAATGAGTGCCTTATAGTATTCCAGGATGTCCTTGTGTTTACCTTGTTCAGCCAGGTCCCACTGAAGTTTTGACCGTAGAAAGCTTTCTTCAGCAAGAGGATCCGGTGCTTCACCTTCCAAATGGAAAGCGGCAAATTCTTCTTGGCGTCCTTTCCGAACTGCTTCTGCAAGTTCTTTGTCGGTGTGACTAACGAAATACAAAAA
>DATDNL010000417.1:0-3988 GCA_036518315.1 Flavisolibacter sp.
ACCGAGAAGCTTCTGAATATGGTGTCCTATCTCGTGCGCCACAACGTAGGCCATCGCGAAATCACCCGGCGCTCCGAATCGGTCCTTTAGCTCCTGGTAAAACGAAAGGTCTATATATACCTGTTGGTCGCCAGGGCAGTAGAATGGTCCCGTTGCCGAACTGGCATAGCCACAAGCAGACTCCGTCGAGCCGGAAAACAAAACCAGTTTGGGGTCCGTATAAGTTCTGCCGGCTTTCTGCATTAAATCCGTCCAAACATCTTCGGTTTCCGCCAACACCACTCTCACGAATTTCGCCTGCTCGTCTTCTGCGGCCTTTTGTTCCGTAGATACCGGTTGGTTCTGGTTAGGCAGCGGCAACTGTGTGTTGCTCGTGTCTCCGCCTAAAAGAAATTTCACGATCAGGAATATTATCCCAATAACGCCTCCGCCAACAGCTATTCCTCCGCCACCAATTCCGCGACGGTCTTCAACATTATCGCTTTCTCTTCTTCCTTGCCAAAGCATAGATACAATTTACGGAAAGGCGAAGAAAAAAACATGCCTGTGAAAGGTTGAAGGTTTGAGGTCAGAGGTTTAAGGTCTGTACAAGACTCCATTTGACGACCTACAGAATAAACGGAACAACAACTTGGCTGGGGCATTCCTTACTCAACAGTAAGGGCCGACACGATTCTCGCAAAAACGCAGGGAGCAATTACGGCTAGTCTATAAAAACAAAAGCCCCCGGTCTCTGGGAGCAAGGGAGGCTTTGTCTATTTGTTGATTTATTATTGCTGTTGAAATAGTAAGTATAAATTCTGTGCCACGATTGTTTTGAGTCAATTTCTCCTGTTTTTTTTGAATTTTTCAAAGGCTCTCCCTATCTTAATCATTCAATTCACCCAATATGTACTCCAATCCTAAGGAAAACCGTACCCAGGTTGATCAAATTCTGTTAGAAGAATTCCGTCGCAAGGGCTATAAATGCGAGGAAATTTTACAGGACGACGCAACCGTTTTTATTATTAAACACGAAAAGAAACATTCGGACTTCATTACCCAGGTAGTGAACGACTCGTATAAAGATTTACTCAGGACGAATTAGTCTTGCCACACATGAGAAGAATCAGGAGGCCGCATCAGCGGCCTTTTGACTTTAAAAAAGTACATCCCACGCAAAACGTATGAGTGTAGCAATGATCACCGCGAGGAAGAATACTCTAATGAATTTATTACCCTTCATGATCGCCATCCTGGCTCCAAGCATTCCTCCAACGGCATTACAAGCCGCCATTGGAATGGCTACCAACCAAATGATCTTTCCTTTAATGGTAAACAGAACAATCGAGCCGAGGTTGGTAGCAAGATTCACCAACTTGGCCTGTGCCGATGCATGAAGAAAGTCGTATCCCAGTAAGGAGATAAAAGCGAGAATCAGGAAGCTTCCGGCACCTGGCCCAATAAAGCCGTCATAAAAACCAATGGTGAGACTAATAGCCACTGCAAACCAAAGCTCTTTTTGTGGGGGATGATCCTTCGCCTCGTGCTGGCCGAAGTCTTTCCTGGTGTAAGTGTAAATAGCAACTATCACTAGTATCACCAATAACACGGGCTTCATGTAATGGTTACTTACCACGCTTAACAATTCAGAACCTGCAAAGGAAGAAAAGAAGGCAATGGTACACATCACGGTCGTGAGCGTATAATTGATCTTCACCTTCTTAAGGTATTGCAGGGCGGCAAAGAAGGTACCGCTGAACGAAGGGATCTTAGTGCAACTGATCGCCGTCACTACAGGATATGATCTCAACAGCACAAGTGCGGCCGGCGTTTGAATCAATCCGCCACCTCCCACAATGGCATCTATAAAACCAGCAGCAAAAGCGGCTATGCAGAGTAAAACAATTTGTTCAAGGGATACCAGCATCAGGCCGCGAAAATAATACGAAGCGTTCAGCTAATCTTTTCCCTTCTTTTATTTCTAAAACTTCAATAGAATGCCCAAACCAACTAAGGACTTGATCTGCCATGCGGGTGACTTGCCATCACTGCCAAACAGCCTTACATCATCGTCGTAAATCAGGTCGACATTCCACGTAGCCGCCAACACCTTCGAAAGCTTCACGGAGAATAGATTCGTCATGAATACATCGATCTTTTCGGGGTTGTGCTGATAGTTGGAAAACAGGTCAAGCCTTCCCTTGTACATAATGGTCTTCGTTATGGACTTCAGGTATTGCGCCGATAAGAATGCCCCCACCTCCGATTTCGTTTTCTTTCCAGGCGTCACTCCATAAAGGCCTTTCGCAGATAAGGTATCATCATTGACAATGACCCACCTGTTTGTAATCGGCGATATATAAACTGAAAAGTTTTGCGTCGGCTTGTAATCCAAACCCAAACCAATTAGCAGGTAAGCAGGTGCTAGAAAGGTTGACGAATAGGTCTTGCTCGTACCCGAATAAGAATAACCATTGGCAAACTGGGTTCTGAAGTTGAAGAGGGCCGCCAGGTTCCATTTCGAGGAGATCGCGTGGCCGTATTTACTCCACACGTCAAAGCGGTCGTCATTTTTGCGGGTGCCCAAACTAGTAGTATTCACCAGGCCAAAGTTGACGTCAACCGTATTGTCCCAGTTTTCCTTACCCTTTTTATAAAAAGCATACGCACTGAGAATCGTGTTTAGCGATAAAGAAAATTTATCACCGCCTGCGGCCCAATTGCTGAGCGAACCTTGCGAAACATTGAGACTGAAGATGCCGCCTCTCTTCCACACCTTGTTGGTGGTATCCGTTTCATCCTTCTTAATCGTTTTGTCCGATTCTGACTTGAGTTTCTTCACGGTTTCGTCTTGCGCGTGACTTGCAAGGCTGATGAACGTACTGGCTAAGAGTAAAAATCTTTTCATACTTAAAGTTACAAAACTGCCATGCCAGCAATAAAAAAGGCACTCCGAAAAGTGCCTTCCATAAATCATTGTTTAAATCACTTCTTAGGAAGTCGCCTGAGTTTTTCGTCGAGCAAAACAATCTTACCATTACTAAATTTCATATCGTCCATACAGACGATAGAATCCAATTTTCCCTTGTCATCGGTTGTTTTTTGTTTATACCACATGGAAACCCATTCTTCCTTTCCATCTTTCGATTTAACCGTTTCGTAGTCGTCCATGTTTATGTCTATGTTTTTCATGGATGCCCTAAGATTCTTGAAGAATTTCGTAGCCGAGTCCTTCGAATATTTCCCGATCATCCCATCAAATCTCAACTCGACACTATCACCAAAAGCATTCATGCAGGCATCCACATTACCCATTTGAAAATCCTTTAGGCTTTGTAACCCCACTTTCAGATTATCCATGCTGCCCGGTTGCCAATCGCCCCAGTCCTTGAGTGGAAAGGCCAGGTCGTTGGTAGACATGGCAGCCACCTTAGTCTCTCCCATTTTAGTTTCATCAGCAGTTTTGGTGTCGGAACTATTGCAGGATAGCAATACCGCTGCAATGCCGGAGAAAAGGAATACACGTTTCATTGTATTATTGTTTGTTTGGTGACTTGTATTGGGGCCGGTTCGGTCTTTTTGAAGATTGGAAGATGGTGATCTTAAGGTAGCAGTTCTTGAATTTACAAAACAATCCGAGCTCAACAAGAAATCTTACAAAAGAGCCATAGACGTCTCGTGGAAGATATACCAGCTTCGAGGTCAGCTCACAGATACTACCCAGTTTAGGCTATAAATCCCCCGCGTTCAGCGTCGGTACCCCCGCGCCTCAACACATGCAGCCCTATGGCACGCTTGTGTCAAAGCAACGGAAACGACGAGGAAAACCTTATCCAAAACAATGGATGTTCCATATACGTTCCGTATTTGCCTCATATATGTCCCATACCTTTAAAGATATGGGACATATATGGGACGTATATGTGACATATATGGGACATACCATCCTTTGCCATAGCTTTTCTATATCGTAGACACAGATGTAGCATTAATCGGAAAGGGCTTT
>DATDNL010000418.1:0-3184 GCA_036518315.1 Flavisolibacter sp.
AATGTGACGATGTGAGCTGGAACTAGAACTAGAACAATCTCAATTGCACTCCTTTCGCTCTTTTTGGTGGCTTTGCGTCTCCAAAAACTGTTTTGCCACCATACTTCCAGCTCTCTGAAATCTCCTTTTCAATGACCTGCTTAAGATTGTCCGTTGGAATGAAATCTCTTTCTGCCCTCGTAGCTATTTCATGAATTTTACGGATGGCTTCTGCTTTATCATTCTGCCCGATCTTGGCTCTTTGCACGGCCTTTTGCAAGGTGCTGATAACCTCGTCATAAGTTTTAGTGGGAACAGGAAAAGGATGACCATCCTTTCCTCCATGGGCAAATGAAAACCGTGCGGGATCTTTAAACCGCGAGGGTGTTCCATGAATTACTTCGCTCACCAACGCCAGGGACTGCACTGTCCGCGGTCCCACGCCCTCCAACATTAATAGTTCTTCGAAGTCCTTCGGCTGTGCATCGTGAGCCAGCCAAAGAACTGTTCCCAATCTTTTGAGGTTCACGTCTTCACTTCTTACGTCGTGATGTCCGGGCATCACCAGGTGTTGTATCTCCTGCATCATCAACTCCGGTTTCTCATGGGTAATGTCAAGCATTTTATTTCTTGTCGTATTAGCCTCAGCGGCGGTGAGGTTCAATATCGGGCCCTGGTTCTCTCCACAGATGCCGGTATGGGGCTCTTCCACGAATGACTTTACATGCTCCGAGTGCCAGTGGTAACGCCTCGCCATAGCATCTCCTTCGCGCATACCTTGTTGCACGACGGTCCAATCGCCTTCATTACTTACGATGAAATTGTGAATGTATAACTGGAATCCATCCTGTACCGCCGTATTATCAACTTTGGCACTCAGCTTACTCACGCGAACGAGATCATTACCATTCAAACCCGTTTGTTCGCTCACGAGCATTAATTCTTTAGGGGTGTCCCTTGAAAACTTTCCTTTACCGCCCGCTATATAAATACCAAGTTCTTTAGAATAAGGATTGATAGCTCTTTTCAATGCACCCATCACTGAAGTGGTAATTCCTGACGAATGCCAATCCATACCCATTACGGCTCCAAAGCTTTGGAACCAAAATGGATCACTCATTCTACTCAAAAACTCCTTCTTCCCATACTCTTCAATGATCGCTTCCGTGATGGCAAAACCCAGCTTTGCCATACGTTCATACAACCATTTTGGAACCGAGCCATTATGTAGGGGAAGATCAGCAGAACCACTACGCTTCATGTTTTAAAAGTAACTATTTAGGAAAGGCATTCGCTGGTAAAAATTGTTAAGAAAGAAGGAGGTGAAGGCTACAAAGAACTTGTGTTTAATAGCGTGAATATTTCTTCATCGATCTTCTTAATGGGTGTTCCCATTTATAGCCCGGCATATTCAATATCGAGCAGAAAGTCACTTGTTGAGTGGAAACCAAAATAATGGCTCGAATAAGGAGGGGTTATGGTATACTATTCTTTACCCTAGGGATGCCTTATCGTATCCTTAGTGATACCTGATAGTTGCCCTATAGTTGACTTATAGCTTCCTTATAGCAAAGTCCCTATAAGGTCCCTATAAGGTCTCTATAAGGTCCCTGTGGAAGTGGAGGAAAATGTAAAATGAAAAAGGTAAAAGGTAAAAGAAAGAACTTTTGTGTTTAGCGAGCGGGTTGTCATTGCAATCATACTAAAAAAATGTTAGTGGACTCATGACCGGGCTGAAACAAAGTCCCGCAAACTGCGGGACTTGTTAACCTTCAACCATTCTTTTACGGCAGATCAGTGAATTCCCGCCTTTCGCGGGAGCAGCACATGAAAAAGACAAGTTTAAGACGGCAAAACGCTGCTTAGGTTTAATGGGGATTTGCCCTTAGAAAAGTTCCGGTTCGTTGTAGCTGAGCCTAAAGGATTTACGGTGGAATTTACAGGGGCCGTGCTGGTCTAATGCTTCCTGGTGCTCCCTTGTTGCGTATCCCTTGTTTTGCACCCAGTTATACTTAGGGAATTTCTTATGCAGCTCCTTCATGAAATCATCCCTGTATGTCTTGGCGAGTATGCTGGCGGCAGCAATGGAAGCATAAATCCCATCGCCCTGTATGATGCACTTATGTGGAATCCTTTTGTAGCGCGCGAAACGATTGCCATCGATCAAGAGTAATTCGGGTTGAACGGCCAATTGCTTGATGGCCAGGTGCATGCTCTTGAAGGACGCGCGTAAGATGTTGTATTTATCGATCTGCTTGTTATCAAGGCTTGCCACGGCATAGCATATAGCATTTTGCTCAATAACCGGTCGAAGCTCATAACGCTGCTCTTCATTCAACTGCTTTGAATCGTTAAGCAAAGGATGATGAAAATCCTTGGGTAGAATAACTGCTGCCGCATAAACGGGGCCTGCCAGGCACCCCCGGCCTGCTTCATCGCAGCCGGCTTCAATTAGTTTCTCATCGTAGTAAGCTTGCAGCATTCGCTGCGAATTTACAGTTTGAAATCTTACCGTATGTAGGAAAAAACTCACCTATCGGAAATTTGTCCCGAATCAAGCATAAATGCGGTCAACCAAATTGGTAACTTAGAGCAAGCCCTCTAGCTATGCGCTTTTTGGAATCTATTTGGTGTCCTATAGGTTTGGGAATTATCACAACTGTTTTAATTCTGACCAGCCTTTTACCATCCACCCACAAGCCCGTCCTTATCAATTCTTCAACCACTCAATATCACGAAGGTGAGGAATGGGTAGCTCCCGACGACAAGGACATTCCTGTTGACAGCACTGGGGATCTGATCCGTTATGGAAAGGAGTTGATCCTGAACACCTCCAAATACCTTGGTCCGAAAGGACTTATTGCTAATATCTCCAACGGCATGAACTGCCAGAACTGTCATATTAACGCAGGCACTCAGAACTTTGCTAATCCTTTCTCGGGCGTAAAGAACAACTATCCAAAATACCGCGCCCGCAGTGGCAAAGTCGAATCGTATGTATTTCGTGTGAACGACTGTATGCAGCGCAGGCTGAATGGGCAACCGCTTGACAGCGTCAGCCCGGAGATGCGAGCAATGGTTGCGTACGTAACCTGGGTAGGCAAGGACGTACCAAAAGGAGTAATGCCGGCTGGCATGGGAGTTAAGATGCCTCAAATACTGGATCGCGCGGCCGATCCTTCCAGGGGGAGGCTTGTTTTTACCA
>DATDNL010000419.1:0-12635 GCA_036518315.1 Flavisolibacter sp.
TCAAAAGAATAACATAGGGATCATGGGTTTTTCTGCGGGCGGCCACCTGGCGTCAACTTTGGCCACTCACTTCGACGAAGGCGATGCAGCCTCGAAAGATTCTATCGAACAGCAGAGTTCACGTCCTGATTTTGCGGTCCTGATCTACCCTGTAATCACAATGAATAAAGGGTTCACGCATATGGGTTCACGAACGAACCTTCTTGGAAATGACCCTGACAGCGCGCAGGTTAATCTTTATTCAAACGAACTACAGGTAACCAAACAAACGCCTCCAACTTTCCTCGTTCATGCTACGGATGACAAGACAGTGCCCGTAGAGAACAGTCTTCGGTTCTATGAAGCGGTAAAGAACAATGGTGTACCCGTTGAGATGCACATCTTTCCCCATGGAGGTCATGGCTTCGGATTGGCGCTTGGTAAAGGCGAACTGGAAGATTGGACGAACCTTCTCGTTGCGTGGATGAGAGGACTCAATAAATAAAACAGTCCTAATGTCCGGCTACTCCGATCTTCAACCTTTTTTGCCGTTTGTATTAAAACAAAAATCCCGCCTTCGCAGCGGGATTTATATTAAAGAGATTTAGCCTCATCGCAAATCGACTACTTCGACACCGGGGTGTTTGCTCTTATCGAAACTGAAGTCACTATCCTTAACGTTAGCGTTTCCATTTAGGCTGGTGATGCTATAAGTGTACCTGCCACCCGTCTTCTCTAAGAATTTAGCACTCGAAATAGTTGAGGTGGCTTTATTTACCAATATGTAGACCTTATGAAAGGATTTATTCTTATCTGTTGGTGTTAATTCTATTTCCTGTACAGTTTTACCTGCATCCTTTTTCTCGCCATTGTACTTGTAAAAAAAATCCTTGTCGTAGAAATTGGTAAGTAATTTCTGTGGAGTCATTGCATTGCCGGATGCATCCACATTATTAACGGTTACTTCATTAGCCGACTTATCATAATTCCAGGAAGTTTTTCCATCTGAATAAATCTCCAGGCCGTCCATGACCACCTTGTACTTATTGCCTTTCATAATGACGGTTCCTTTTTTGGTGGAGAGGGCTTTGCCCTGGGCATTTTCCACCTTATAAGTAAAAGTCGCCTGGGGGGATTTATAGGTCTTGAACTTAGCACTCACGGCGTCCAGGATCTTTTTCGCTCCCGGATCATTTGTAGTAGGATTCTTGTCCTGTGCGTTAACAGTCACAACCGAAGCCAGCATCAAAAGCGTAAATAGTCTTTTCATCAGAGATTACATTTCAATTAAAAATCGTCGCAAAGATAGTCCTTTGCGCCCCTCTTAGAGGGATACAAAGAATCGATGTTTAAAGCACCTGTCTTTCTTAACGTTAGCTTAGAGTTTCGAGGTATTCTACTAATTCAGACTCCGTCTTTATTAACACTTCTCTTGCTTTGCTGCCCTGGTTGGGGCCAACTACCCCCGCTGCCTCCAACTGATCCATCAGCCGACCGGCCCGGTTATATCCAAGCTTCATTCTTCTTTGCAAAAGCGAAGTGGAACCTATCTGGTTTTGCACGATCAACCTTGCTGCCTCTTCGAACAGCGGGTCACGGTCTGCCGCGTCAAACTCTTTCCCTTCCAGGTCTTTTTCGTCAACGTACTCCGGAAGCATGAAGGCCTGCGGGTAACCGCGCTGGTCGGAAATGTATTCAACGACCCGTTCTACTTCAGGTGTGTCAACAAAGGCACACTGCAAACGGGTGATGTCGCCATTATAGGAAATCAGCATATCACCTTTACCAATCAGTTGTTCTGCGCCACCAGCATCGAGGATCGTCCTCGAGTCGATCTTCGAAGACACTTTGAATGCAATTCGTGCAGGGAAGTTTGCTTTGATGGTACCGGTAATTATGTTTACGGATGGCCTCTGCGTCGCGATGATCAGGTGAATACCAACGGCACGTGCCAATTGGGCCAGGCGTGCAATAGGCATCTCTACTTCTTTACCCGCTGTCATGATGAGGTCCGCAAATTCATCAATCACCAACACAATAAATGGCAGGAACTGGTGACCTTTTTGGGGATTCAGTCTCCTCTTGATGAACTTATCGTTGTATTCCTTGATGTTCCTGGCGCCGGCTTCCTTCAACAGGTCGTAGCGGTTATCCATTTCAATACACAGCGCATTTAGTGTATTGATCACCTTCTTCGTGTCTGTTATGATAGCATCTTCTTCACCGGGTAGTTTGGCAAGGAAGTGTTTTTCGATGTGGCGGTAGATACTTAATTCTACTTTCTTCGGATCCACCAACACAAACTTCAATTGTGACGGGTGCTTCTTATAGAGAAGGGAAACAAGAATTGCATTCACACCAACCGACTTACCCTGTCCCGTAGCACCCGCCATTAACAGGTGAGGCATGGTCGTCAGGTCAACAATGAAGTTCTCATTATCGATCTTTTTGCCGATTGCGATAGGCAGGTTGAAATTGCTGTGCGTAAACTTCTCTGAGGACAAAAGGGCTTTCATGCTCACAATCGTCTTCTTAATGTTCGGCACCTCGATACCAATCGTTCCTCTCCCCGGTATTGGGGCAATAATACGAATGCCGAGTGCCGCGAGGCTTAACGCGATATCGTCTTCCAGGTTTTTGATCCTTGAAATACGAACACCGGCAGCGGGAACGATCTCATAAAGTGTGACTGTCGGGCCTATGGTAGCACTGATCTTCTGAATGGTAATGTCGTAGTTCTTCAGCGTATTGATGATCTGGTTCTTATTGGCTTCCAGTTCGGCAGGATCCTGGACGATCTTCTCGTTGCCATAAGTTTCCAGCAAGTCAAGCTTGGGATATTTATAGTCGCGAAGGTCGAGCGTCGGCTCGTAGGGAGGAAGGTCGCTATAGTCTTTTTCTTTTTTCTCTTCTTCAGGCGTTTCTTCGTCGGCCGTTTTGATCTCCAACTCGAGGTCAGGGGCAGGTTCTTCCTTTTTTCTTGGCGCTTCCCTTACCGGTTCCACAGGTAGGTCATGCCTATGCAGAATTTCATTGGGTATCTCCTTTTCGATCACGGGTTCCTCTGCTGTCAGTTCCTCGGTTACATCTTCATCTTCTTCCTCGCCCTCTCGTTCAGTGAGCGTGAATCCACTGTCATCTTCCTGGTTATTGATATTGAGCACCATTTCCCCATCGCCTTTCAGAAGATTTCCTTTGTCTGACACGGAAAGAGGCTCTTCTTCGGCATAGAGATCATTTACGGATTTTCCATTTAAAAGACTTGTATCTACGGTCAGTTTTGCTCCGCCTGCCTCTTCCTCACTCTCAACAGGCAGAACAGCAGGCTGTCTTTGCGGCAGGTTGAAAGATGGATTGAATTGCCAGATCAAGTAACAGGCAGCAACGACTACCAACAAAGTTGCTGTTCCCACGGTACCCATCAGGCCGATCATCCAGTTGCATATCATGTCACCCACCTTTCCGCCGAAGGGAAAGCTGGCAAAGGAGAATAGAAACGAAAGTGATATGGAAACAATCAGCAGACCAATAGTCACATATTTGAGGTTCCTCCAGATCGAGAACACTTTCCTGTTGAAAAGCAGGTTTATACCGACCACGAAGAAGAAGGTGCAAAACAGGAAAGAAGCCAATCCGAATCCGTTGTAGATAAGATTGTGTGAAGTATAGGCTCCGAGACGACCCAGCAGGTTCGACACCTGGCTTTCCTTGTCATTATCAAACAGGAACCCGATGCCTCGGTTAATCACTTGCGACTGGTCGTCGTCCCAGGTAAAAAGGTAGGAAACGAAAGCAATGAAGAGGAATATGGATACCAACAAAGACACAGTACCAATTATCTTCCAGGTACGCTCGTCTTTTGCCAGCTTTTTCAGGTCGACTTTTTCTTCTTTATCTGATTGAAGCTTTTGAGGCGAAGGCTTTTTTTTGGCAGCAGGCTTCGGCTTTGATGATTTTTGTGCCTTCTCCGCTTTCTCTTTGATCACTGGTTTTTCAGCAGTTGCCGGTGTATTGGATTTCAGCTTGTTAGCCATAGAGCAAATATAATGAACCGCCCCCTTTGAAACGTAGGCAGGAAGCCCCTTTGATCAAAATAAAAACTATTTTTTAAGAAGCGCAAATAAAAGAAGAATCCACCCTACAATAAACAAAACTCCGCCCAAAGGGGTAATTGGATAGATAAAACCCGGAACGGCCTTATTCATGGCACGGAAAGAGGAAAGAAGATACAGTGAGCCGGAAAAACAGACGATACCTCCTATAAAGAAGAAACCTGCATAATTGACCAGGGAACTTCCGAAACGTTCTGCCAACATCCCAACTGCCAACAACGCCAGTGCGTGGTACATCTGGTATTGAACACCCGTCTGGTAAATCGAAACAGTGTCAGCATCTACCAGCTTTTTAAGGCCATGTGCACCAAAAGCTCCGAGCGCAACGGCCAGCCCGGCGAGAAGAGTTCCAACTATTAGAAAGAGTTTCATTTTAATCGTTTGCGTGAAAGATCTTGTTCACCATGTCTTCAATTGTAATCACTTCTTCCGGCAAGATAACGGTAGCCTGCTGATAAAAGATTTTGCGGCTTGAATATTTTTTTATGATGTAGGACTTCAATTCACGGTCCGGGGTATTGGCGATGAGCGGCCGTTTATCTTTTTCCTTCAGCAGGCGGTGATATAAGCAGTCGGTAGAGCAATTGATCCAAACAACGGTGCCCTGCCGTTTCAGGTAATCGATGTTATTGAAGAAGCAAGGCGTTCCTCCACCGGTTGCCATCACAAAGTTCTCATGGCTTTCGCTCAACAGATGCAAGACATCTTTTTCCAACAAACGGAACTGCTCCTCTCCCTCCGAAGCAAAAATCTCGGGAATCGATTTTCCCTTGTGCTCCACTATCTTTTCATCCAGGTCGAAGAAGGGCACATTCAGCTTCTGGCTCAACAGCCTGCCCCAGTGACTCTTGCCACAACCCATAAATCCAATCAGGAAGATCTTAATACCCCCTGTTCCCCTAAAGGGGGAATCCAAATCGAGATCGTCCTTGTTGTCTTCATCATTCATTCTATGCAAAAGAAATCATTATTTGAAACAATATTCATTTAAGTAATTCAGAGAAATACCCTCACTTCGAGCGCTCCTCCCGATAGGCGGAGAGAGAGTTATTTGAATGCATTCAAGCCAGTCACGTCCATACCCGTTATAAGCAGGTGAATGTCGTGGGTACCTTCATAGGTGATGACACTCTCCAGGTTCATCATGTGGCGCATGATGCTGTATTCGCCTGTGATGCCCATTCCTCCCAACATTTGCCTTGCGTCCCTCGCGATGTTGGTTGCGATCTCACATGAATTCCTCTTCGCCATGGATACCTGTTGGGCGGTTGCGCGTCCTTCATTCATCAATGTTCCCAGGCGCCATACCATCAATTGTGCCTTGGTGATCTCAGTGATCATTTCAGCGAGCTTCTTTTGCTGTAATTGGAAGCCGCCGATCGGGCGATCAAATTGAATCCTTTCCTTGCTGTAGCGCAATGCAGTGTCGTAGCAATCCATCGCAGCACCTAATGCGCCCCAGGCAATACCATAGCGGGCCTTGGTTAAACAGCTCAACGGCCCTTTCAAACCTTTTACGTTCGGGAGAATGTTCTCTTTAGGCACCCTCACATTATCAAAGACCAACTCGCCTGTGGCGCTCGCACGAAGGCTCCATTTGCCATGAGTAGTTGGTGTTGAAAATCCTTCCATGCCCCTTTCCAATATCAGGCCTCTTACCTCGCCTGCTTCGTCTTTTGCCCAGACGACTGCGACCTGTGCGTATGGCGCATTAGAGATCCACATCTTGCTCCCGTTCAGCACTACATGATCGCCCGCATCTTTGAAGTTGCTGATCATCCCTCCCGGATTGGAACCGTAATCTGGTTCTGTGAGGCCAAAACAACCGAGCCACTCACCTGCTGCAAGCTTTGGCAAATACTTTCTTTTTTGTTCTTCACTGCCGTAAGCATGAATTGGAAACATGACCAATGAGCCCTGCACCGAAGCCGTCGAACGCACACCGCTATCTCCCCTTTCCAGTTCCTGCATCATCAGGCCATAGCTGGTGTAATCCAGTCCTCCACCGCCATACTCCTCCGGGATCGTCGGACCGAAACAACCTAACTCTCCTAATTGTTTGACGATTTGTTCGGGAAACTCAGCCCTTTGAGAATAGTCCTCAATGATGGGAGAGATTTCCTTCTTTACATAGCTGCGAACTGTTTCGCGAATAAGTTTTTGCTCTTCGGTCAAAAGTTCATCTACAAGAAAGTAATCGGGGGACTGAAATTGATCGGTTGCCATGCCGGCAAAAGTAAGAGAAGTTTGAGTTTAGAGACCGCAACAGCGGCTGATCTTGATTATTGATTATTAATTATTGATTATTAGGGAGTTGCCCACAGGTTGGAGCTCCCTTTACTCTTCGTCGTGCGACATCTTAATTCAAAAGACTCTTCCAAACGTTTGACCCTGCCAAATAATCAATAATCCAATAATTAATAATCCCAACCTATCGACTTTGTCTTCATAGGAAAAACCTCACTCGTTCCGACTAAAGCGCTTGATGACTGCTGCCAACTGCTGGCTGTTGATGGAGGTAGTTTTCTTCAGCACCTGCACGAAGTATTGCACTTCTTTGGCGGTGGCAGGGCAGCCGACGTTCTCGCCCAACGGATCGTTCGAGGTTGCTAGCAGGGCACCATCTTTGTCGAGAATCACCCAGAAAGGAATTCCTTCCTCTGCACCTCCCCATTTCTTGTTCAGTTCTTCGGCGCCGGGATTTTCTAACTGCTTTTTGTTTTTCACTTCGTCGATCGTTAAATGGGTAATGACAAAGTTCTTGTCGAAAAAGGGTTTTACCGAAGGGTCATTCAATGATGCATCCATTTTTTGACACCAGCCACACCATGAGGCGTGAAAGATCACCATTACCTTCTTCTGCTGATTTGCAGCCTTTGAACAGGCTTCTTTCAGTACTGAATCGGCCGTAGGCGCCTGCCCTTTGCCCGACATCATAAATAACATCGTAAGAATGTAAATGAGAAAAGGTTTCATACCGTTACATCGAATTTATACAACTTCCATCATCGCGCGGCATCCCAATTAACAAGCCATTTTCCGGTTCTGCTTTACATTTGCGGCCAAATGCAGATCTACAAAGAGTTTTCATTTGATTCCGCTCATTATTTGCCCAACGTTCCCGATGGGCACAAGTGCAAAAACATGCACGGGCATACCTACCGGCTCAAAGTCGTTATTGAAGGGCAGCCCGATCCTCATTTCGGATGGATCATGGACTTCAAAGAACTTAAGGACGCGTTAGCGCCTGTTATTGATCAATTAGATCATAAGCTGATAAATGATATTAACGGACTTGAAAATCCTACTGCTGAAAACATCACTATCTGGATCTGGAACCAGATCAAGCCGGTGCTTCCTCTATTGAGCAGGATTGAGTTGTTCGAAACACCTACGACGGGGGTTATTTATTCGGGGAGTTGATTATTAATTATTTATTATTGATTATTGGGAAGTGTACAACATTCGAAGTGTCATTTAAGTAATGTTCAATGATCAATGTTCAGTACTCAATACCAACAGCCACTACCCAATAATTAATTGTCAATAATCGATAATCCTCACGCAAGCTTTAACGTCCATTGACTATTTTTGCCGTAACAATAGTAATGAAATTCTTCTCCTTCCTTTCGCTTAATCTTGACCTGCTCAACCACTGAGCTGGGCCAACTCCATAGCTCACCTCTCTTTTTTCATTACTAAAACTCTTTTATGCAAAGCTCCATAGATGTTCAAAGCAAAACACAATACTATATTGATCTTGAAGACCGATACAGCGCCCATAATTATCATCCCCTACCGGTAGTTTTAAATAAGGGAGAAGGTGTATTTGTATGGGATGTGGAAGGGAAGCGATATTTCGACTTTCTCAGCGGTTATTCTGCCGTCAACCAGGGCCATTGCCACCCCAGGATCATTGCAGCCCTGGCAGAACAGGCACATAAACTCACCCTCACCAGTCGTGCGTTCCACAGTGACCTTTTTGGAGAGTACGCAAAGTTCATTACAGGGTTCTTTGGATACGACAAGGTGCTTCCGATGAACACTGGTGTGGAGGCGGTAGAAACGGCCATCAAGCTGTCACGCAAGTGGGCCTATGAAGTGAAAGGAATAAAAGACAAGCAGGCGACGATCATTGTATGCGATAATAACTTCCATGGACGTACCTCCACTGTTATTTCTTTTAGCTCTGATCCTTCGGCACGCAATCATTTCGGTCCCTACATGCCCGGTTTCGTCTCCATTCCTTTCAATGATTTAAATGCATTGGAAAAAGCCTTGCATGATACAACAACTGCTGCCTTTCTTGTAGAACCGATACAAGGAGAAGCGGGTGTGATGGTCCCCGATGATGGCTTTCTCAAAAACGCTTATCGTTTGTGCAAACAGGCGAATGTGCTTTTTGTAGCTGATGAAATACAGACAGGACTTGCCCGAACAGGAAAAATGCTTGCCTGTGATTACGAGGACGTACGCCCCGATATACTCATTCTTGGGAAGGCACTCAGCGGCGGCACTTTGCCTGTTAGTGCTGTACTCGCGGATAATGAAATTATGTTGACGATACAGCCAGGCGAACACGGATCTACCTATGGAGGTAATCCACTGGCTTGCAAGATTGCAATCACTTCTTTGGAGGTGTTGAGAGATGAACATCTCGCCGAGAACGCTATGCAGATGGGCAACTATTTCCGAGAGTCGCTGGTGAATTTGAAGTCACGTCATATAAAGACAATACGTGGCAAAGGCCTCCTCAATGCGATCCTCATTGGTCACTCTCACGCAGAAGCTGCCTGGGAGTTGTGCCTTCAGCTTAAAGAAAATGGGTTACTCGCCAAACCGACCCATGGCGACAAGATCCGTCTCGCACCGCCATTGATTATCACAAAAGACCAGGTGGACGAGAGCCTTACTATTATCGAAAAGAGCCTCGCGGTGTTAGACTAAGAATAAACTTGCCCATCGTCATCATTTATACCCTTTGCGTTTATATTTTTACGGAAACAGGAAGCATGGACACGCATTTGCATCATAAAGAAGAACATTTAACCAGCAGCGCGTTGATATCGGATATCGTGATTGGAATGAGTGACGGTCTTACCGTTCCCTTTGCATTGGCAGCAGGTCTCAGTGGAGCGGTTAGTTCCACGAGCATCATTGTAATTGCCGGTATTGCTGAAATAGCGGCAGGTTCAATTGCCATGGGCCTGGGTGGATATCTTTCAGGCAAGACGGAACAGGACCACTACAACAATGAAATGAAGCGGGAGTATTATGAAGTAGACAACCTTCGACATCGTGAAATAGCAGAGACAAAAGAGTTTTTTGCGAATCTTGGCTTAAGCGAAGAGTTGCAGGAACAGGCTACGCAGGAAGTCGCCAAAGACAAGGATAAATGGGTGGAGTTTATGATGAAGTATGAGCTCGGTCTTGAGAAACCCGATCCGAAAAGAGCTACCAAGTCAGCGTTGAATATTGGACTCTCCTATGTGGTTGGTGGACTGGTTCCTCTTTCTCCTTATTTCTTTGTTGATACCCCCTCCACCGGTTTAAAATTTTCAGTCGTTTGCACTCTTATTTGCCTTTTTATATTCGGGTGGTTCAAAAGCAAGATCACCGGGGTACATCCGTTTTGGGGAGCCTTGCGTGTTACCATGATTGGCGCGATGGCAGCAGCCGCCGCTTTCGGTGTGGCCAAGATATTTGAACACGCTTAACGTGGTTGACAGATCATCCGTTATAAGCAATCATCTATATATTGTAGTCTTTACACCCGCATGAAGAAGATCCTGGGTAACGTACGGAACTATTTTTTTGAGGTTGACAAAAGGATTCTTTTCACATCAACACTCTTTATTGCCGGCTTCATCTTCGTCAATTACCATTACGGTCTGAACATGCATATCGCACAGTTGCCGGATGTGGAACAGTACATTAGCTGGTATCTCATTTTCTTCACGGCATTTTCTGTTCCATATGTTCTATTGGCTGTAAAACACAACGAACCCGTCTTTGCAAACAAACAATTCCTCCTGCTATTTTTAATCGCACCAGCCATCTTTTCCTGGAAGATGGTGGCCGATATTGATATACATTTTAGCAATGATAAAATACAAAACGCCTACTGGAACCAGGTCTTCTACTGGCCATTCAAATTGCTGGTGGTAAGTACGCTACTTTGTATCATTTGGAGACTTACAAAGGAAAGACAGCCCTTTTATGGCAGGGGAACTAAAAACTTCAGTTTCGCACCATACTTGATCATGCTATTAATCATGGTGCCCTTAGTGGCCGCCGCATCGACACAGCACGATTTCCTTGCTATGTATCCTAAGTTGAAGTCGATTTCCTTTTTAAAGGACCAGCACAAT
The DNA here is from genome assembly GCA_036518315.1 of Flavisolibacter sp. Classification (GTDB taxonomy): domain Bacteria; phylum Bacteroidota; class Bacteroidia; order Chitinophagales; family Chitinophagaceae; genus Flavisolibacter. The sequence continues at coordinate 10,463 of DATDNL010000419.1, forward strand.
AACGGAATTTATAAGCTACTCTATGAACTCTCTTATGGTAGCGATTTTATTTCCATCGAATTGTTCTTTAGAGGTTTTCTCGTACTGGCATTTGCCAAATGGTTTGGTAAGGACGCTATTCTCCCAATGGCCTGCTTCTATTGCACTATTCATTTTGGTAAACCACTGGGCGAATGTATCAGTTCCTTCTTCGGCGGAACGATATTGGGCATCGTTATCTATCATACCCGCACGATCTATGGCGGCCTAATGGTTCACCTTGGCATCGCGTGGATGATGGAACTGGGCGGATACTTAGGCCATTTCTATATTCATTAATACCTGTTCCTGCTGTAGTGGTCATCGTCACGGTCCCGGTCACGGTCACGATCATAATCCCGGTCACGATCATGTCGGTGCTTATATTTATATTCCCTGGGATAGCGATTCTCGTAATAGGGATCGTAAGGGCGATGTACATAACAGCCACTCACCGCAAATGTCAATAGCAGAGCCATCAGAGGCATCAGCATCATCTTCGTTTTCATACTACATCGTTTTGTATTATGAAAGCAAAAACGTACCAGATCCAGGACCAGGAGGAGTAATTAACGTGTAGTAAACAAAAAATACTGCAAGCCCGTAAGCCGGATTCTGTTTTAGCTATCATTTATCTGGGATAGTCATTACTGGCTACCTCCATCTGCCTACCCTTCCCGCCTCCCGCTAAAAGCGGGATTGAACGAGCAATTCAAGGGGCGGGATATACGTGGCATTTCAGCCCGCAAGGTTTACCCGAATACTACAATCTCTTGTAATAACCGTGAGCTCTTACCTCACGTTTTCACCCTTATGGCGCCGAGGCGCCACGGTAATTTTCTGTGGCACTGTCTCTTTCCCGCCATTGGCGGGACGTCCCGCTGTTAGCGGGATGCGGTGCTCTGTGCTGTCCGGACTTTCCTTAGCGCCGCCGGGCGCCACGATAGCTCAGCTTGCAGTACCACAAATTTAGGATGTTAGCATTTGAAGAATGGTTAAGATTCAAAACCAGGCCTACAGATTCGGTTTCGCGAGGCAGAAACGGTGCTTCTCCTCCCGCATTTTATAGGATATTGAAAGATCGTGCGTATCGGCTATTCGTTTTACGATAGCTAAACCGAGGCCGGTGGATGGGTTTTCGCTTTTCGATGAGGCCGTGAAGCGTTTGAACAGCCGTTGTGGATCGATCTCCGGTTGGTGAGAACTGTTTTCAATACAATACTGCTGATCGTTGATCGTGATACTCAAACTACCACCATGGTTATTATACTTAATAGCATTACCGAGCAGATTACTTACCAGTGAGTCAGCAAGAAAGGTGTGCATTTTTACTTCAAAAGGCCTGGTGAAGCTTTTTTCTACAGCCAGGTGTTTCTCTTTGATGATCTCATCGAAGAGCCGCAGATATTTGCCGGTTACCTCTGTCAGATCAATGATGCTTTCAGAGGGATATTGCTGGTTCTCAATTTTAGCGAGCAATAGTAGAGATTGATTCAACTTACCAAGTCGTTGCAGGGCGGTTGTCGCTTGCACAATTGCCTCGGTCTGCGCTGTACTGAGATCTGGATCTTGCAAAAGAAGCTCAAGCTTGGTTTGAGCCACGGCCAGGGGTGTTTGCATTTCATGAGCCGCATCTTCCGTGAACTCTTTCATGTTCACATAATCGCTGTGTATCTTATTGACCATCGCGTTCAGCGATGCATTCAACTCGTTAAATTCCCTGGTACCTGTTTCTTCGAAGCGGATGGTCGACATCTGCGGCAGCGCAATATTCCTGATCTTTTGGAGCGAGGATTGGAAGGGCCTCCACAGACGCCTGCTGATGATCCAATTGAAGATGAGCGTACCGAGCAACAATATTGCAAACACCAGCAGCATTATGATGATGATATTGGCAACGAGCGCCAGCTTCTGCTCCTGCGATTTGCGGATGATGATTTGGTAGGGCTCTCCATTAATATTCACTATATCAGATAGCTGGCGAAAGGGTAAACTGGTATTGCCCTTATTATTGAAAATGGTCGACAGTTCTGGATATTGAGCAACAGGCTTGTCAGTGGGATAAATCAGCAGGTCCGGGGTCTGTAATAAAAACCTGCTTCCATTGATTGTTGAAGCCTCCAGGTATTCAACCCATTGCGCTTCCTCGTTCAAC
>DATDNL010000420.1:0-3629 GCA_036518315.1 Flavisolibacter sp.
CCTTGCCTGCCATAGAATTCGACCGATACCTTTCCATTCACTCCAAGGCGTACATCTTCAATCATCTGTCCACTGTTTAGTTCGACGCAGAGCATCAGTTTCATTTGATCAGCCAGTTGGTGCAAGCGCTGGTAAGGATAAGGAAAGAGGGTGATAGGCCTTAGCAGTCCAGCCTTAATCCCTTTTTCCCTTGCTATATCCATCGCCTTCTGGCAAATGCGGGAAGACAAGCCGTAAGCCACAAAGAGATATTCCGCATCCTCCGTATTCATTTCTTCATAGCGCACTTCGTTAGCGGCCATCTGTTCAAACTTCTGCTGCAGCTTATGGTTGTGCAGCTCCATTTGTTCCGGCTGCATGAATAATGAAGTGATGTAGTTGCGCTTTCTTGTTTTCGGCTTACCCACCGTAGCCCAGGATTTATCAAACGCTGGTTTAGTGTAGGGTTTGAACTCGACCTTCTCCATCATTTGCCCGATAGCGCCGTCGCTTAAGATCAGTACGGGATTGCGATATTTATCCGCAAGATCAAAAGCCAGGAAGACATGATCGGCCATTTCCTGCACCGATGATGGAGCCAAAACAATAAGCTTGTAGTCGCCGTGGCCACCTCCCTTCACCGATTGAAAATAATCGCCCTGCCCCGGCTGAATCGTTCCTAACCCGGGACCGGCACGGTTCACGTTCGCAATCACGCAAGGCAGTTCAGCACCGGCCAGGTAACTGATCCCTTCCTGCATCAGGCTTATCCCGGGGGAGGAAGAAGTGGTCATGGCACGGAAGCCGGCACCGGCAGCACCATAAACCATATTGATGCTCGCTATTTCGCTCTCGGCCTGCAAAACAATCCGGTTGTATTTCGGCATCTCCCGCGCTAAGTATTCAAGCACTTCCGACTGTGGTGTTATTGGGTAACCGAAATAAGCATCACATCCTGCCTGTATAGCCGCTTCAGCCAATGCTTCGTTACCCTTCATTAATTTCATTTCGGACATAGATTAAGTTTAGATGGATTCAAGAATCGCTACGCTGATCGACTCATTCAACAGGGCCTCAGCATTCTGTTTCTTCTTCTTCACGTTCGTTCTATAAACGGTGATCACTGCATCAGGGCAAACCAATGCGCAATTAACACAACCGGTACAGAGATCATTGTTGGCAACCACATAGCGGTAGCCTTTGAGATTTATTTCAGTACCAAGTGAGAGAGCATGTTCCTTACACTCGGCAGTACAAAGCTCACAGCCTTTGCAGCGCTCTATGTTGATCTCAACTCTTCCTTTTACTTTTCTTTGTTTGGGCGGGACAATGGGGGTTTGATTCTCATTCATAACGGAGAATTTAGCAAGCAAGTTTCAAAGACAAACTTCGTGAAGGGAACGAGAAAAGGGTATGATTTATATCAGTTGAAAGCATCTATTAGATCAGCCCGCATAAATGAGGAATTAATCTAACGGAACTGCATATTATCTTTGTCGTCTTCAACTTCACCGCTTCACTATTTTATTTCTCACAAAACAACCCGTATGAGAGGGATCGTACTATTCGCATTATTATTTTTAGTTTCTGCTTCAACGACCAGGTCACAGCAGACCATCCAAAAAATGTCGGTCGAAACTGAATACCTGGTCTATTTACCGGACCATTACAATGATGAAACTCCCAGAAAATGGCCGTTACTTCTCTTTCTTCATGGAAGTGGTGAAAGTGGGTCAGACATTCAAAAAGTAAAACTTCACGGACCTCCTCAATTAATTGAGCAGGGGAAAAAGTATCCATTTATAGTGGTGTCCCCCCAGTCGCCGGTCCCTTCCGGGTGGGACATCGATAATCTGTACAAGTTGCTGCAGCAGGTAAAACAGGTGTATCGTGTAGACGATCAAAGGATCTATTTAACAGGACTCAGCATGGGCGGGTTTGGCACCTGGGCATTAGCCATGAAACATCCCGAAGAATTTGCGGCTATCGCACCGATTTGCGGAGGTGGCGATACCAGCGATGCCTGGAAACTTCGAAACATTCCTGTATGGTGCTTTCACGGGGCACTGGATAATGTTGTACCCATAGCCGGCAGTGAAAACATGGTAAGGGCTACTTCAAGATTTAATAGCAATGTGCGATTTACAGTTTATCCCGATAAGAACCATAATAGTTGGGATACAACTTACAATACAAATGATTCCCTGTATGACTGGCTGCTTCGGCAGAAAAAGTTTTCTTACAAGGAGATAAAAGTGGATCCTGCACACTTCAAAAAGTATGAAGGAGCTTATGTCGGGCCCGACAAAGACACCGTAAAAATGATCGTTACCGATAAGGGGTTGACAGCCATTCCGCCACACGATACGGTTGTGCTACGCCCAGCATCCGAAAATCTATTTTTCCTCCAGGCAGACAGGCCAATGGATATCCGTTTTATCAATAACGGCAAAGGAAAAATGTCTTTCTTGTTTATGGGAGATCGAAAACTGATCTACGAACGAATTAAGAAGAAAAAATAATCTGATCAACTACTTCTTCGGATAAATCCTTGCAGTCCAACCTCCACCGGGAGCCAATAAAACGGTCTGCTTCGTATTCTTAGTAACAGTTAACACTTCTCTTTTATAATCCGTCGCATCACGGTCGGCATTAACCCCATCCTGGAAGACTTCTGCTTCGTAACTTCCATCACCGAGGAAAGAAAAGTCAATCGTAAGGTCTCTTGTGTTCCAGTTGGTCATCGCGCCGAGATACCATGTGTCCTCTTTACGACGTGCAAGGGCAACATACTCTCCTACCTTCCCGTCCAAAGCAACGGTTTCATCAAATACAGTTGGCACCTTTGCAATGAAGTTGGTGCACTCCTGTTCTTTCTGATAGGCAGTCGGGTTATCCGACAACATTCCGAGCGGCGCTTCAAACACGGTGTACATCGCCATTTGGTGGCATCGTGTTCCCTGGCTCATCGGCATTGAATTGATCGGTCGGAAATTAGATTTACTTGAATTGCGCATGGCGCCGGGCGTATAATCCATTGCACCGGCCATCATGCGTGTGAAAGGAAGTGTCACGTCATAGAGAGGCACGTCATCATTAGCCCACTTTACATTCTCCATGCCTCTTACTCCTTCAAAGCCAATTGCATTTGGATACGTTCTTTGCAGGCCAGTTGGCTTGAACATGCCATGCATGTCGATCATTAGTTTATTCTCTGCAGCTTTCTTCACAAGTTCATATACAAACTCTACCATCTTTTGGTCGTCTCGATCAAAGAAGTCGACCTTGAAGCCTTTCACACCCATCTTCGCATACTTCGGTAATTCCTGGTCAAGCTTTCCCATAAAAGCATGTGCCGTCGCCCAAAGTATCACTCCCACATTCTTTTGCTTGCCATAATCAATGATCTCCTGCAAGTTGATCTGATCAGAGATCTTATCTAGGTCGTACTTCACACTCCAACCCTCATCCATCACGATGTATTCGATGCCATTGGCTGCGGCGAAGTCGATGTAGTATTTGTAAGTGGGCGTGTTGATTCCCGACTTGAAGTCCACATGGGAAATATTCCAGTCGTTCCACCAATCCCATGCAACCTTCCCCGGTCTTATCCATGAAACATCAGCCAGCCGGGATGGTGATGCGAGCTT
>DATDNL010000421.1:0-3847 GCA_036518315.1 Flavisolibacter sp.
TCGGAGTAATAAACAAAAAACAAAGCAAATGGTTAATCGATGCCGACACAACAGAAACAAGATATCGGGCCGGATCAATGGTATATCATATTACTGACAGACTTATTGGTGGAAATTTCAAGATCACAGTTTTGTCTTTATACCAGGCAGAAGGACTGATCATGAAAATGGAAGGTCACAATATCCCGGATGATGTTAGGTTGATTGCGGCTTATGGCGGGCCTACAGGTTTGAAGTTCTCACGCGATGGGGATATCGGTGCAGACCCGGAATCATCGTTCTATTTAAAGCCGGAATATTGCGCTGATAACGCCTATTCGATTAGCAAGAACCGCTTCTCCGTTTTCTTTGGAAGTAAACGACCCTTAACAGAAGAAGAGCGATACGAAATTCAAAACATTCCGAATCTTAAAAAGGATTCATCAGTATCCAACCACGATTTGAAATTCATATATGGAATCTTCCCGGCATCGGCACAATTGAAATTGTCAGATGCCAGCGAGCAGCAAACACCGACAACTTATTTTAATTCTCGTCCATCTTCTTCTCCCGCATTATGTGGTGAAATGACATTGCAGGACGGACCTGTTTACCTATTATTACAAAATGGAAGAGTGTCTTCGCTGGATTATAATGATCTTCCTTTATTGTTTGCCCAAACCGAAAAGAGGCGCAAAGAATTGGCTGGTCGAATCATTGTGTCAACTCCCGACTCTTACATCAATACTTTAGGAGGTGCTTTGAGTGTTGCTGCGGACGCCATTTGGGAAGATCCATCCTATATGCATGGTGCTGTCGCGTGGCGCATGCGTTTGAATGGATGGCGCGGGGCTTATTGTGCAGATGTTTTAGGTTGGCACGACCGCGCCGAAAAGCATTTCAGCTCTTATGCTTTGTCGCAATTGCGCGCTCCTGCTGACGGGCCAGTAGTGATGGATACTGTCTTGCACCTGGCACGGGGTCTGGAAAAATTAGGCACGTCGCTCTTCAGCAGCGGCTATATTTCCCGCAATCCAAATGGAGATTTGCGCCCGCACCATTACGACATGAACCTTGTGTTTGTCGACCAGTTGCTGAATCATTTCTATTGGACAGGCGACACAGCATACTTGAGAAAGATGTGGCCCTTGCTCGTGAGGCACCTCGATTGGGAGAAAAGAAATTTCGATAGAGATGGTGATGGTTTGTATGATGCCTATGCAGCCATTTGGGCAAGCGATGCACTTCAGTATAGTGGCGGAGGTGTTACTCATTCCTCCTCCTACAACTACCGGGCAAACAAAACAGCAGCGGAACTGGCAAAGCTCATTGGTGTGAATGGTCAACAATATCAAAGGGAGGCGGACAAGATATTGAAAGCCATGAAAACCAAGTTATGGTTGAAAGACAAAGGATGGTTTGCAGAATATAAAGACTTGTTGGGTAAAAAGCTAGTCCATCCTTCCGCAGGGCTATGGACTGTGTACCACGCTATCGATTCGCACGTGCCGGACGAATTCCAAGCTTATCAAATGTTGCGGTATGTTGACGAAGAGATCCCTCACATTCCTCTTCGCGCCAAAGGGCTAACCGATTCAAACCTGTACACGATGTCAACATCGAACTGGCAGCCCTACACCTGGTCACTAAACGATGTAGCGCTCGGCGAACTACTACATACTTCTCTTGCCTATTGGCAGGGAGGTCGAAGCGAAGAGGCGTATCAACTTTGGAAGAGTTCATTGATGGAAAGCATGTATCTCGGCGCCAGCCCGGGCAACTTCGAACAGATCTCGTTCTATGATGCTATGCGTGGCGAGTTGTATCGCGACTTCGGAGATGATATTGGCATGGCAGCAAGGAGTTTAATAGAAGGCCTATTTGGCATCGAACCCGATCTCCTGCATAATCGATTATCAATCACACCTGGCTTCCCTTCCAAATGGAGCCATGCTTCTTTAACGACTCCCGACATTACTTATTCCTACAAATGGGAAGGCACCAAAGAAAGTTTCCAGTTTGACACCCGGTTCCTTAAACCGGTAAAACTGGTAATGAAATTCAAGGCGAAGACAACGACTGTAAAGTCGATACTCGTAAACGGAAAGCCTGTGCCCTGGAAGTTTGACCCTTCAGCGATTGAAGTTCCCATGGTTGAGTTCAAAGCACCGGCCGCAACTGCCTTCCATGTGCAAATCGAGTGGAGCAGGTCACAACCAGAAAGCATTCCTTTCAACAAAGATTATAAACAGGGAGACAATGTAAGTTTAATCACTAAAGAGGCATTGTTCCTAACGTATTTTGATCCACAGAATGCCGTTACAAAGCCAGTACTGTCATCTCATGGATTTACCTCGAGGGTAAATGCCAAAGACGGTCCAAAGACCTTCTTCATTAAATTAAAACAAGGAGAGGCTGTATACTGGATGCCGGTCTCCTTCCGGGTCACAAAACCAATCAGTGGTCCGGTTCCCCAAACGCCTTCGTCCAGATTCGAAAAGATTGACCTTACTAAATACTTCAACGACGAAGTAAACAACATCTTTAAAAATCAATACCTCTCACCAAGGCCAAAGACAACCACGCTGCAATTACCGACACAGGGAATTGGCAACTGGGCCTATCCACTAACAACAGTCACTATCGACGACGGAGGTCTACGAAAGAGGGCAGGAGAGAAGAATGAAATTGTAGTAAATGGTGATGTTCCTTTCACAACACCGTCAATGGCAGGTTCTAAGAATATTGTATTCACCTCGCAATGGGACAATTATCCCAAACAAATTTCCATTCGGCTCACCGGTAAAGCCGCACATGCTTATTTTCTCATGGCCGGTTCTACCAACCCAATGCAGAGTCGAATGGTAAACGGAGAGATCATTGTAGAATACACTGATAACACATTCGACACCTTAGAGTTGAGAAACCCCGAGAATTGGTGGCCCATAGAGCAGGATTATTACGAAGACGGATTCGCTTTTACTACAAGCGCGCCGAAACCCCTCAGGGTTTATTTGAAAACGGGTGAAGATACCCGGTCTTTTGACCACTTCACCACTATAAAAGGTTTTAGCAATCGTGGAATCGACGGAGGCGCGGCGACGGTACTCGATATGCCGCTAAATCCCTCGAAGCAACTGAAAGCCCTTCATCTGGAAGCTGTGACGAACGATGTCGTGATAGGATTGATGAGTGTTACGCTTGCCCGGTAAACATTATGAAGAATATTCTCCTATCCCTTATTGGCTTTATGCTGTCGCTGACCTTGAACTCACAAACGACCGACAGCATCTACCTGTTTTGCTATTTCAAAGGAAACGGAGATGGTTTGCATTATGCTTATAGCGAGGATGGCTATAAATGGAATGCCTTGTTCAACGATAGTATAATTCTGAAACCTACAGTCAGCAAGGACAAGCTATTCAGAGATCCCTGCATCATTAAAGGTGCTGATGGTAACTATCACATGGTGTGGACGGTGAGTTGGAACGATAAGGGAATTGGATATGCTTCTTCAAAAGATTTGATTCATTGGTCGGCGCAGCAATTTATTCCGGTGATGGAGCACGAGGATTCCGCCCGCAACACTTGGGCACCTGAAATTACTTACGATCCTGTTGCTAAAGACTACATGATTTATTGGGCGACTACCATTAGTGGCCGCTTTCCTCAAAAAGATACGGCCGCCGAAAGCGGCTATAATCATCGGATCTATTATACAACTACAAAAGTCTTCAAGAAGTTTGCTCCCACAAAATTGTTATACGATCCCGGCTTCAGCATAATTGATGCTTCTATTGTTCAGGGCGGTAACCGTTGGATAATGTTTTTTAAAAACGAGACACGTGATCCTGTTGAAAAGAACATT
>DATDNL010000422.1:0-2294 GCA_036518315.1 Flavisolibacter sp.
ATCAGGTGTGGTTAACTGCAGGACCGTTCCTCTTATCACGACACTGATGCCATCGAGCATACCCGCGACAATGAGTGCTCCGAATGACAGAACATAGAAGTTGGAGAGCCCGAAGGTGATGATGCAACAACCAAAGCCAGCCACAACACAGAGCAAGGTCAGTCCTTGCTTTTTGCGGAGAGGGTTAAGGGTGATCATGATGATCATGATCACGGAGCCAATGTCAATGGCAGCGTTGAGCCAGCCGAAACCTATGGGGCCGACTTTCAGGATCCGGTCTGCTACTTCTGGTATCAGTGCTGTGGCGCCGCCGAATAGAACGGCAAAGAGATCGAGAGAAATGGCGGCCAGCAGAATCTTGTGCCTGAATACATAAGCGAGTCCCTCCTTTACACTTTCCCAGGTCTTGATATTAGCCTTTGTATGAACGATGGGTTTCTTTCCAATTTTGGACAGTGCATATGCAGCGAGTAATACATAAACAACTATGACATAAAACGTTGCATGTACCCCAGCGAGGGCGATCAAAAAGCCTGCGGAGGCGTGACCTGTAATAGAAGCCGCCAGCCAGGTAGTTGAACTGATGTTGGCTGCGTACTGCAGGATATTTTTCGGGACTAATTGTGCGATGATCGCACTAGTAGCGGGCCCGGCAAACGAGCGTATGGCCCCCGTACAAAAAATAATGAGATAAAATAGGAAAGACAGCGTTCTAATGCTTATGTTGTTCTCAATATCCGGAATCGTTACGACGATTAAAGCCACCACACAAAGAGAATATAAGAGAATGCATCGCAAGAGCAGCGTTCTTTTATCCGAGCGATCAATGACGTGCCCCGCGTACAATGCCAATGAAAAAACCGGAATGAACTCGGACAATCCAACGATCCCAATCGAAAAAGAACTTTTGGTGAGGTGAAATAACTGATAGGCCACCACCGTAGCAACCATCCTCAAAGCCATAATGTAAAAAAAGCGAACGAACACATAGAGCCGGTATTCCTTGTGGTTTAGCGGCGACAAACTTATCCTCTTGAATTCCATTGGCCAGTTCCTAAAGTGGGCAAAGATAGGAGCAGATTAAAGTCGACAATATCCAAGATGAAAAAGGTCATCCGGCTTTAAATGAATAACAATGAGAATTCTTCTACTCATTACAGTTTGCTTTCTGGCGAAAACCAGTTTCGGGCAGGACTCGACGACGGCCGTGTACATCAATGATGCTATCCAAAAGATAGAAACAAGGGTCGGCGCTGACATCGTCGAGAGCAGGGACACGACCATATTTGATGAAGGTGATACGCTTCAAAGGGGCGCTTTCCTGACCGTTCATACTGAGTTCTTCACCGACCCCACGACGATGCTGTTGGATAAGATCGTGGAGAAGAGCTTGTATCAAAAGACATCTACTGAGTTAACCATTTACTTTTTGGGTAACCAGCCGATCCGGTTCACGAACAGGCAGTGGCAGGGAAGCAGTCTTAACGTAGACTTCGATATTTACTACATGAACGATAACACTGTGTTTACTACCAAACGAAGTAACCTGAGGGGCAAGCCGGACGGGGATGCTTTTCTGAAATGGTGTTATCAACTGCGCAGTCAATACTTCAGGGTTGTGCAGGAATACAATCAAACCTTTGTTCGTACCAAATCAAATCACGGCAGGCTTAAGTAGTGCTGCCCTTCGGGGTAATCTTTCTCGAGTGCGTCTGTTATAACCTTTAAATGTTTCTCGTTTCCTAAGAAATCGGCGTTGGAAGCGTCGACAAAGAGGGTTTTGATATTATGCTGTTTGATGTAATGGGTATAGGTTTCCTGGATGCTGAAAAGGTATTCGTTCGGAATGCGTTGCTCGTAGGGACGGTTGCGCTTCTTTATGTTTTGTTGCAGTTTGTTAACCGGAGCATGGAGGTAGATGAGAATATCGGGTTGAACTAGCTGCTGGTACATGATCTCGAACAAACGTTGATACAGCCTGAACTCATCTTCGGACAGGTTGATCTTGGCGAAGAGGAGGCACTTGGTAAAAAGGTAGTCTGAAATCGTGATGTTTTGAAAGAGGTCCTTTTGCTGAATCAGTTCTTTTAACTGTTTGAAGCGTTCGGCCATGAAGAAGAGCTCCAATGGGAAAGCGAACTGCTGTGGGTTCTCATAGAACTTCGGCAAAAAGGGGTTGTCCGCAAACTGCTCCAGGACAAGGCGGGCATTGTAGTGTTTTGAAAGCAGGTGTGATAGGGTAGTTTTCCCGGCGCCAATATTTCCTTCAATTGTAATAAACGTATACTTCATTT
>DATDNL010000423.1:0-2317 GCA_036518315.1 Flavisolibacter sp.
AACAGGCGACGTTTCACGGGCTGCTTCTATTGCACATGTACCCATATGGATGTTTGGCGGCGCAGGCGACCCAACGGTAAATCCGAATGGCTTATATGATATGGTAAACGCTTTGCGAAAGGCCGGTGCCCAGCCTGGCTTTACCCAATATCCCGGTGTGGGCCACTTCTCGTGGATCGCCGCTTACAATGATCCAATGATGATGGAGTGGTTGTTTAGCCAACACAAATAGCAATTGGAGGTTTTTTGCCTGCTGTGTTTTTTTTGGGGAACTTTCCTGTAAAATCAACAGCAATGGCAGGCATCAAGGTAATCATTACAGGCGCAACAGGCATGGTCGGTGAAGGAGTTTTATTGGAATGTCTCGCGAACGACAAAGTCGACCAGGTACTGATAGTCAATCGCAGGCACTACGATCTCCAGCACCCAAAGCTCAAGGAATTGATCGTACCTGACTTCTTGAAACTGAACGACTACACCGAGGCAATAAAGGGATACGATGCTTGCTTTTTTTGCGCAGGCATTAGCTCGGTTGGTATGAAAGAAGAAAAGTACCGTTTGATTACTTACGATACTACAATGGCTTTTGCAAAGGCCTTCCTTGTAGCCAATCCAAATACCGTCTTTACATATGTATCGGGAGCCCAAACCGACAGCACGGAGAAAGGAAGGCTGATGTGGGCAAGAGTAAAGGGTAAAACCGAGAATGACCTGGTGAAGCTGCCTTTTCGTGGCGTTTATAATTTCAGACCGGGCGTAATGACGCCGTTTGAGGGACAGAAAAACTGGAAACAGTACTACAAGTGGATTGCCAATATAATAAAAGCAATCGCACCGAAGTCAGCACTTAAGGTGCAGCAGGTGGGCCGTGCCATGATCAATGCAGTAATAAACGGGTACCCCAGCCAAATACTGGAAGTCAGGGACATACGGAAATTGGCCGAAACCCCTTAATATTTTCGTCGTTTTTTCTTTTGGTAAAGCCGCTAAATGGCTATCTTACCGCAGTCTTTTTAGTGAAGTGGTGGTCTGTGAGCCCCAATGAAAACAAAGCATATGGTGTTGTTGAATTCTTTACTTTTTGTCTTGACCGCTGCGTTCATCGCAAGCACTTACCATTTCTACAAGGAAAAAAGATTATTAAGAGAATTCATTCGCAGCAGCCGTCGCCATCGTTACCACCAGGAAATGGATGGAGCGCGCCGTCAAAAGGCAAACCGTTACATGACCCTCTCAGTTATCCTTTTTATCATAGCGCTCCCATTACTGGTTGAAAACCTAATAGAGAACTTTTTAGAAGACAACTGGAAATGGCTTCTGCCGGTCATAGGCCTATCCGTGTTTCTATTGGTTTTCAGAAGTTATAGTAACAACCGGAACTACAGGATGACAAAGTCACTTGTCATGGGCTTTGAAAACGCCAACAATTCCTAAGATCATTGTCGTAGCACCTGGACTTGTTCAGCTCAAATAAAAATAAGACAGGGCAGCCACAAATATTGTGGTGCCCCATCAAAAGCTTGTTTCCTCAGCAATACCGTGTTGGATCTTGCCTATGAAGATTGTCCCCTGTTAGGCTACGGCTTGTTGCTGTTTTCAGAACTACGGTCCTGGTCGCCATTCTGCAGATCATTCGTACCGTCGTTCAAATGATCCTGGGGTTTAAGAGCATTTGCCTCTTCTTTACTGCCTTCAGTGCCTTGTTGTTGCTGATCCTGGTTTTTATGTTTTTCCCAGTTGGGGTTGTTTCTATTATCCATAACTGAAGTTTCTATAGCTAAGCAAAATTTTGTGCCAGCATTGACAGGTAAACTACCTGCAGAGGAACAGGGTGTGATGAAATGTAACCTAATGGTCGTCTATTTCGTCAAACAGGAGAATTCAACAAACGTTCATAAATAAGGATGAGAGGTTTGATCATTGTTTGCGCCTCGTTTACCTTTATTACAGTTCATCAACAAAACTGCCTGCCATGATAAGGAATCTTCTGCTTATCGCCCGCCGAAACCTGTTAAAGGACAAATGGTACAGCCTCATTAATATTTTGGGACTTACCATCGGCACTACTTTTAGCCTGTTCCTTATCTTTTATGTTACCGACGAATTAAGCTACGATCGCTACCAGAAAAATGCAGACCGCATTTACCGTATCAACTCTTATATACACGAAAGAGATAAGAATACGGACTGGACACTAACGCAGGTGCCATTAGGCCCGCAGCTAAAGAAAGACTATCCCGAGGTCGAAGAAATGGTCCGTTTTATCAACCGGGAACGAACGCTTTTCAAGAATGGCGAGAATAACTTCTACGAAACG
>DATDNL010000424.1:0-4132 GCA_036518315.1 Flavisolibacter sp.
AGTTCTTTCAATGAGAAGTACTTCCGACAACGGCAAAGACCCCGTTGCAGACAAGGTAGAACTACAGGGTAACAAGTCTGATATCGAAATTGATATTCAAAGCACCTCCTCTTACATCAATCAACTGGAAGGACAGATCAATAGCTTAAAGGCGAGCATTTCTTCGAGTGGATCGAATGATGCGGCGATTGAGAGCTTACGACAGGATGCCGACATGGCAAGCAAAGAGTATCTCGAGGCACAATACAAATACAACACAGCTGCGGACCTTGGGGGTCTTTCGATTGTAAATTTCAGGCTAGCCATTCCAGGTCAGCCAGCTCTTGCTCCTGAGCCTTCAAAACGAATGCTTATCATTGGCCTGGCTGCTTTCGCTGCCTTGTTCACCACCATTGCGATCATTATTTTACTTACTTATCTCGATTCTTCTGTTCGGACACCTTTGATCTTCTCAAAGAATGTCAACCTCAGGTTAATCAGCCTCGTCAATTTCATGAACCTAAGGAACAAAAGCATTAAAGATGTAATTGCGAATACCTACACCTCTACTGACTCCGAAGAAACAAACCGAAATAATACGTTCAGAGAGTCACTTCGGAAACTGCGTTATGAAATAGAAATCAGTGGAAAAAAGATTTTCCTTTTCACTAGTACGAAGAAGGCTCAGGGCAAGACAACTATTATCCAGGCTCTTTCTTATAGTATGAGCCTTAGTAAGAAGCGGGTTTTGATTATTGATACGAATTTCTGCAACCCCGACCTGACTGTTCAATTGGACGCCGAACCGATCCTGGAAAAGATCATTCCCCAGAATTTCGATGACAGGAACTTAGTTGAAGAAATTAAGAAGCACTCAAAAGATCTCGGTATCGGCTCTATCTACGCAATTGGTTCTGCGGGTGGTGACTATACCCCATCTGAAATTCTACCAAGAGAAAACCTTCTGCACCATTTGCAAACTCTTACCTCCTATTTTGACTTTATATTCCTTGAGGGTCCTCCACTAAACGACTTCTCAGACAGTAAAGAACTGGTTCAATACGTGGAAGGTGTGATTGCTATATTTTCAGCACAGGACGTCATCAAACAAATCGACAGACAATCCATTTCATTTTTCAAAGAACTAAACGGCAAATTCTCCGGTTCAATCCTTAACATGGTCGATATGAAAAACGTGAACGTTATCTAGCCTCTGCAGTAAATACGCTTTCGAAACCAATTAGAATTTTTCTGAAATATTTAAACTTATTACAAGATGAAATTTTTACATTTAGTAAAAAATACGCCTTTAACTGTGACTTCGAAATTTGCCTTACTAGGCTTTTTGCTTGCTTTTATGGTTCGTGTCAATGCTCAGAATATAAATTCAGGGTTTGGCGACACTTCTTCAGCAATTGAAGAAAGGTTAGTCCAGTTAGCATGGCAGGGACCGGAAGTTCAAAAAACGGCTCACCAGATCAAAATCGACGAGTACCAATTGAGAGCGGCACAAAATGTGTGGATGAATTTACTGGCTTTCAACATAAACTATAATGAGTTTACGTTCAATAATACGCAAACTTCCACCTATGTTTATCCAAGATATAACCTGGGAATTACAATACCCTTAGGAACCATCTTTTCACGGACAGCCGTGAAATCCGCGAAGGAAAACATCGAGATTGGAAAGGATAACACGGAATTGATAAAAAGAACCCTGAGGGAACAAGTACTCACCGCCTATAAACAATACCTGGCTTATGGCCAACTGATCGCCATTCAGAGCGCGCTGGTGAATGATGTTAAAACGCAGGCAGCCCAGGTTGAGGAGAAGTTCCGTAGTGGAAGCATTTCTTTGGATCTGTACACGAATGCTCAGAAAAATAACAATGTTGAAACAGCCGCCCTTGTTAACTTGAAATTGCAGCAAGACATAAAGAAACTAGAACTGGAAAAGCTGATCGGAGTAAAGCTTGAATCGGTTCTAAAAAAATGATTACAAGTTCACCATGATGACCACTGTGAGAAACTGGATATCTGAGGCTTTCAACACGTCGGTAATTGACAAGAAGAGACATGTCTGGGTGGACTATCTGCGGGGAGTCGTCATCATCCTTGTTGTTTATCACCATGCCTTCCTGGGTTTGTTGAAAAGCGGTATTTCAGTTCCAAGATCTATTGTGGACGCGAACATGGCTGCTTACTCCTTCAGAATGCCATTGTTCTTCATCTTCTCTGGTATCTTCACGGGGTTAAGCCTCTCTTATAAATCACTTAATGCGATAGTAAAAAGTAAATTCAGTATCCTACTCTACCCCTATATTATTTGGGCGACTATACAGATTACTTTGCAGATCATCTTCGCTGACTACACAAATGCGGGAGGAGCCTTTAAAGATTACCTGTATATTTTTTACCAACCTAAACAGCTTGCCCATTTTTGGTACTTGCCTGCACTATTTAATGCGACTATAGCCTTCGTCTTTGTTAAGACAAAGCTTAAGCCTACTGTCGCGACGCATCTTTTACTTGGCATCACCTTGTTCTTACTGGCACCGTTTGTTAACAGTATCAGTATGATGTCCAACTGGATGAGGTTTTATATATTCCTGGTGATTGGTGATTCGATATCCGTTTACGTTTTGAGAAAGGATATACAGGAGAAATTAAAACGACCGTGGTACTTTCTTTCCGTGATCCCTTTTTTCATTGCCGCCCAGTTTTATTATTTCAACGTAATTGGAGCGCGCTCGCTCGAGAACGATTCAGCCAGTTTCGACATCAATTACCTTGTTTTTGTTTCCAAGGAACTCAGTTTTCTTGCTATCTCCCTTGTGGGATGCACCACTTTTATCTTTCTAGCTTTTTTGATGGAGAAGTGGAATCGTGCAAAATGGCTACGTGTGGTAGGCTATCATTCTCTATATATCTACATAATGCATGTGATCATAGTTGGTTTTGCGAGAGCGATGATGATAAAGTTCCTGGGTATCGATAATTATCTCGTCGTCCTTTTAAGCCTTATCTTTTTCGGTGTCACGATTCCTATTGTATTTTATAACCTCGTGGGCAAGAAATATCTCTGGTTCCTTTTCTCCACCAGGAAATATGTTTCAGACCATCAAGCTCAGCGGAAAGATCCCCCAGTTAGAACTGCCGATCTGCGAATACCACCGCTGCCCTCAACCGTCAATAATATTTGACCTCTACAGAAGAAGGAAGTTCCGGCTCGAATGAATGGAGCCTTTGTTGCAGGAGACCTTTTTGGGCACTATCTATTGCATAAAATGAAACGATGCTGTCGCCACAAATAATATTGTTTTGAATCTTCCAGGTGGCGGCCTTGCTCCATGTTTTGCTTATTGAATCGGGGAACCAACTATCATAAATGATAGAATACTGCACCCTTTCCGCTGCAGTTAGTGAATCGAGGAATGGCGGAGTCCAATAATGTTCCTTCTTGCTCTTGGCCACTTCAATACTTGCCAGGCCCCACAGATCGACAATATGGGCGTCGGTATAATAGCCCACCGCGCCAATATCGTTAAGGGCAACGTTTCCTTTGTTGTAGAATTGATTTGTGAAGCGCGCCATTTGATATTGCTGGTCGAAGATATTCAAACAAGCCTGTACCGTTTTATCGAGGGCAGTCACGCTTCTTAATACGATTGGGAAGAATAGAAAAATAACGAGAACCAACGCCACCAACTTAGAAATGATTGAGTCTAATTTTGGTAAGACAGATCGCCCATACTTGTAGAATAGTACCGGTATGATGACCATCGAGCAGAAAAACAAGTAGGCTTCATAACGGTATAAATACCCCGTAGAGGCAAAAGCCAATTGAAGGATTGCTGCGCCAAAAAGGAAAATAAGTATGAAGAAGTAAGATGATGCTAAACGCCTTCTGAACAACAAATAGGTCAAAGGCAGAATGATCAACAACCGTTGCGTTGCCAGTGCAGGCAATCCGTTTCGTGCAAAAGTCAACCGCTCAAAAAGTATATCATAAATCATTCTTAGCGGCCCAGGATTGTTGAAACTTCCAGACTTCACTAATACCGAATTAGGAAGGAAATAATTTCCGTGAGCGAGCGAAATAAGGCCAAAGACAACCAGTGGAAGAACAGAAACGATACCTAACAAAATAGCA
>DATDNL010000425.1:0-2005 GCA_036518315.1 Flavisolibacter sp.
TCGATGGCTTGTTCATGGCGTTTCGTTGACCAAATTACAAAGGATGTATAGAAGCGCTACCGCATTTACATGAGTGGTATGATTCAACGACTTACTGACTAAGACAGACTCTGTTAGATGCAGCGAACTTATTTTTCTGCCGCGCTATTGATCTCGATCCAGTATCCGTCCGGGTCTTGTAAATAGATTTGTTTTATGCCGTCAGCCCTGATATTTATTTTCTTGTCCGTCCCGGGCCAGTCCGAATAGTGTATGTTATTCGCGTCGAATGTTTTAATGAGTTGATCAAAGTTGTTAGTGGTCAGGGCCATATGAATTGCCTTGTTCGTGATGACGTTATCTCTCTTATAATAAGCGTCGGAAATTAAGTGAAGCTCTTTTCCCTGGCCGAGGGAGAACCAGCGAATGCCTTTGACCTCGGTTTTATTGGTGATTTCCGAGAGACCCAGGACCCCTTTGTAAAAGTCGACAGAACGGTCGAGGTCTTTCACTGACAGGGCTAAATGATTGAAGGACAGTTCCAGTGTTGGCTGTTGCTGCGCATGAAGAAACTTGCAGCTTGTAAATAGTACAGCAAATATGATAACCTGTTTCATTGGAGTTGTTTTGGTAATTATTGTGGTATATGAATGTGAATGAATATTAGAGATCGGTAAACAAACTCCGTTACCGCGAGGACGACAAGAGTGTTTGTTTTAAAACGACAATTAAGTTAAGAAAATAAATAAGAGGGGCTGGAGATTCTTCTTCAAAGCCCAAAACAAATTCCGCAGTTGCTGCATTAGTTCGCAAACAGTTTCATGGTATCAGTTTTGTAAAGATTCGCCCAGATACTTTATCAATGACCCCAAACCAGGAGACAGGCTTCCCTTTATACATAAAACTGCCGCTTATTTTACTTGGACTCGTTCTAACCACCTATATACTTTCAGGATTAGCAGATATCTTAATTCCACTGGCCTTCGCCGTGTTAATTGCGATCCTGCTAAATCCTTTGTATGTCCGGATGGAGAAAAAGATACCCAAAGTGCCGGCTATTATCTTTTCTATCCTGCTGGCTATCTTCTTCCTGGTCGGATTATTTTATTTTCTGTCCACTCAGATCGCCGGATTTGTTGACAAAGTGCCTTTGATTCAGAAGAAGGTAAGCGCGTTAATGACCTATGCGGACCAGTGGAGCAACAACCATTTCGGTATTAATCTAAAGAAGCAAATAGCTTCCATCGATTCGGGTGGAAGCAGTCTTGTGAGAAGCACACTCGGCACCATACTGGGAACGTTGAGCGTGGTGGTACTGATCCCGATCTATGTGTTCATGATGCTTTTTTACAAACCACTGATCCTTGATTTTCTATTTAACATCTTTGCTGAAAAGCATTCATTGCGTGTAGCAGAGATATTAAGCGAGACCAAGGCGGCCGTTCAAAGCTTCATGCAAGGCTTAATGATCGAAACTGCGATTGTGTGTACACTTAACAGCATTGCGTTGATCGTTATAGGTGTACCCTCTGCTGTGGTGATAGGAGTCATTGGCGGCCTGCTGAATTTGTTGCCCTATATTGGCGGCCTCGTGGCCATTGCGTTGCCGGTGTTAATGCTGACGATCACGCGCGAAGGTTATTCCGCACAATTGCTGGTAATCGCCTCTTATCTTGTCATCCAGTTCATCGATAATAACATCCTGGTCCCCAGGATTGTGTCGAAAAAGGTCCAGATCAATGCCCTGATCTCCATCGTTATTGTTTTGCTAGGAGGCGCTTTATGGGGCATCGCGGGAATGTTTCTTTCGATTCCTTTCATTGGTGTTCTTAAAATCATATTCGACCGGGTTGATGAACTGAAGCCGTGGGGTAAGCTGCTCGGAGACGAAGTGCCTACCGAGCACGTGGGAATGGTTTGGCAAAAAAGGTGGGATCGCATCTTCCGGACTATGCAGAAGAAGAAGGCTCTCGTTGAACAGCAGAATGTAGAACCTAAACAGGCTAGTGAAACGGGCGGCTGATTT
>DATDNL010000426.1:0-4377 GCA_036518315.1 Flavisolibacter sp.
TCTTCAGCAAATCAAGCCAGTCGCCGACAAATACAAGGCCTCGCTGACGCAGGTGGTGATTAATTGGACCATCAATCAGCCCGGTATTGGATGTGTGCTGGTCGGTGCCCGTAACGAACAACAGGTAAAGGACAATGTAGGTGCTTTGTCATTTACACTCGAAACAGAAGATATAAGAAAGATAACTGAAGCCGCGGATAAGTTCTCCTTAGCAGAACAACAAATTTCATAGCAGGGTAAGCAGGGGAATGTGCTTCTACAAAAACCGATCGACCAACAGGACTGAATCCTTATGATCACCGGTCTATCTAAAACTCGAAACTCAAAACTGGAGACCCAAAACCCAAAACCCGAAACCAGTAATGAACTTGCCTTCGTCTCTTCGAGCCCTTCGTTACTATAACTTCCGTCTTTATTTCGTCGGGCAGGCAGTTTCGTTGATTGGAACCTGGATGCAGCGGATTGCAGTGAATTGGCTGGTGTACGATGTCACCCACTCTGCATTCTACCTTGGGTTGGTTGCCTTTGCAGGGCAGTTACCCATGCTCTTGCTTTCTCCCTACGCGGGTGCCTATGTGGACCGGCACAGTCGATATCGTACACTAATGGCTACCCAGGTCGCTTCAATGATACAGGCGGGCCTGTTGGCGCTCGTAGTGTTTCTCGGCTATTATCACATGCCGACAATCATAATACTTAGCCTGGTCTTGGGAGTCATCAATGCCTTTGATACGCCTGCCCGTCAATCCCTGATGATCGTATTGGTGCAGCATAAGACTGACCTCCCTAATGCTATTGCGCTGAATTCCTCGATGGTTACCATGGCGCGATTGGCCGGTCCTGCCGTAGCAGGTATCCTGCTTAGCTCCTTCGGTGAAGACATTTGTTTTGGTATCAACTTCATTTCATTTGTAGCAGTTATCGTTTCCTTGCTGTTGATGAAACTGAAGATCCCCGAGCGAAAGAAACATATCGACCCGATATGGAAAGGTCTCCAGGAAGGTTTTGTTTATCTCCGTCATCATCGCGGACTGTTAGCAGCAATTGCATTGATGGCCTTCACTTCTTTCCTGGCCATGCCGTATACAAATATGTTCCCTATTTATGCTCAAACGGTATATAAGGGAAACGTCACCACCTTTAGTTGGATGAATAGCATTGGCGGTTTGGGTGCGTTGTTTGGAGCCATCTATATGGCCAATCGCAAACCGAATACAAATTTTCTCAGGTTGATCGTACTGTCAAGCATGCTCTTTTGTTTATCGATCATGTTGTTTTCATACACGACCCACGTCTTCCTGGGCATGTGCCTGATCATGATCGGCGAAGCAGGCATGCTGTCACAAATCGCGGCCACTAATACCTACGTACAAACCAGGGTGGAGGAAAGTATGCGCGGGCGCGTGTTAAGTTATTATGTAATGGCCTTCCAGGGAATGCAGCCCTTGGGAAGTTTATTGGTAGGAGGGATAGCCCACCGAACATCGGCACCACTGACTTTATTCTTCGAAGGGCTGTTTGGCCTGCTTGCAGCCATCGCTTTCATTCCTGCTCTCCGGAGGGTTCGTAAAAGAGAAGACAGGCAGAGGGCCCTGGGGCTGGTTGATTAGTTGATTGATTGATTAAGTTGATTGGTTGATTAGGTTGAATAGTTGAGTGGTTGAATAAATTAGGGTGAGGGAATCAGCTAGTCATTTGCCTTTCGAAAACCTCCCATTTGAATAATCTCCTTGACCGCCTTGCGGACGGTATTCACCGGCACTGCAAAAGAATAACCAGCATAGATTCCCGTTGGTGACATGATCGCGGCAGTGATGCCGACAAGGTTCCCGTCCGTGTCAACTAAGGCACCACCGCTGTTGCCGCTGTTTACGGCTGCATCGGTCTGTATATACTGGTGCTTGTCTTCTTCGTTCTTAACCTGGTTATTCCTCATTGAAATACTTCGACCGGTAGCAGATACAATTCCCGCCGTGACTGTTGCTTCAAGATTGAGTGGATAGCCTACGGCCAGCACCCATTGACCCGTTTGAAGGAGATCAGAATTGCCAAAGATCATGTAAGGAAGGTTTTTGGCATCAATTTTCAGCACGGCTATATCATCCGTTTCGCTACGGCCAATAACACGGGCTTTATAGGAAGTTTTATTACTTAGCGTCACGTTGATTTCATTGGCGACGCCACCGGCTTCGTCGGAGATAACATGATTATTGGTCACGATGTATCCGTCATCGCTGACAATTACACCGCTTCCCGAAGCCCTTTGTTCGGGTATAAGATAAGGCCATAGCCGCGGGCCAAACAGCTCATCCTCGCCCGGGTTACGGTTTTTCTTGTTTAAGGAGATCTTCGTTTTAATATGCACCACTGCAGGCACGGCGGTCGTGGCAGCCTTTGTAAAGTCCATTGTTTCGCCCATTCCATTGTTATCCGAAAACTTCGAGTATCGAATGGGGACGTCTTGTCGAGTGCCTTCAATAATCATTTGCGGCTTATCAAAAAGCTTTTGGTAAACGGCGAGACCAAGGAAGGCAGATAGAAAACTAATGGCGACAGTAAGAAAGATCTGTTTGAGTTTCATAAAAACGTTTTGGAATGAATGCGTTTCGCCACAACCAAAATAACAATAGAACACCGGCGGGTAAAGCAACTGGTACAGTTTAACAATAGATTACGAAGGGTTTAGTAGAAAGATAGTTTGGAGTCTGAACTTAAATTTCGACCATGCCGCCTTTTTGCAGGCTGGGAACGGCTGTAAATCAAACAGACTGGAAGACTATAGAAGTGTGGCCGAAATAGAATCCGGTAAGGATACTAACAAGATACGATAAGGATAGTAATAGGATACGATAGAGATAATAATAGGATAGTAATAGCTTGCCACGACCACACCTCGGCCAAAGTCCGATCAAACTTCGACCAAACTTCGACTAAAAGGATCTATTAATCCAAAACTTAGGGGAAAAGAACTGCGGAAAGCAGTCCATTAAATACGCTGCCACAACATACATTTCAAACGCGAAAAATGCAATGCCTTTGGCAAAAATATTCCAGGCACCCTCTTGCCGGATTAGGGTCTCCTCAAAGTCAGGTTAAGAGGTATTAGGCTTTGTAGCTCCATAATTGTGTCCATTGATGTATCAATGAACAATAACCCCCGGCTTTTCTGGATAAATAAGGGTGTTTCCCCGGGCAGTCGACTAACTTAGGATATGCCTAAAACTTTCTCCCGCAATTGATGAAATCTTATTTAAAGCCTTTACCACGATCAATTTAACAACTGTGCAAAAACTTTCTTTGGCCAATTCAATCATGAATGAGGTTTACCCCCTAAATTCGGGTAATGAGATACCAAAACGGAGACCGGGTGATTTTGCTCGAAAACATGTCCTTCAAAGGCGGTGGAAAAGGAAACCCGATGGCTTATGCTGAAATAGTAAGCTTCAACAAAATAACGGAATACTATACCATCCGCTACCAGGTCTTCAATTCAGGAGAGACAGGTGAAATCGACGTGCCTGAAGAACGCCTTACGGCAGAAACAGAACGCTTCAACATCCAATCACAAACTGGCCGGGAATAAACGCTTGTTTAGTCTTAGCGCTTAATCAACTAATTCCTTTCAATTTTCCATCTGCACATTAACTCTTCTGCCTGTTGCATAAAAGAGTTAACAACTTGGTAGTACCCACGGTGGTCTTACAATCAATATTGCCTTACAGTGCTCATAAAATGAAAGAAACGAGGTCGTCGCCCCTCTAAC
This sequence comes from Flavisolibacter sp., assembly GCA_036518315.1. Lineage (GTDB taxonomy): Bacteria > Bacteroidota > Bacteroidia > Chitinophagales > Chitinophagaceae > Flavisolibacter. The sequence continues at coordinate 3,764 of DATDNL010000426.1, forward strand.
CAATGGCTTGAACAACTAATCCAACTATTTGATTGTAATTGCTGTATGGTGTTCAATTGCAATTCTGGTTAACGGATGTAGGTCACCTGGAGCACTTGTCACTATTAACGATCGAAATAAGGAATAGCTGGGGCAAAGCACCAGGAAAAGATTGTTATTCCAGTTGCGACAGATCTTTCGGAAACGAGATCTATTTAATAGGTTTATCATCAAGATTCGCACTCATACTAATGGTCAGAACTGAAGTGTCACCATTAATTTTCGACACTTGTCACAAGACTCCTATCGGCCGTTATATTTTGTCAGCATTGTGCGGTCCATACCAGTTTGGATGACAGGAGGACAAGCGTAGGCCGCCAGGGATTACGGGAAATACCTGGCACGTCGGATCGAATAAGGAGGAGATAATTCACCCTCCTTGTTCGTCTTTAATACATTGAAAATGATTCGTTTTTATGAATAACCGGGCATTCAACTTCAAATCATAAACGCGGCAGAAAAAATGCAGGATGTCTGCCCTTAAAAAGTCCCATTAACATTGATAGGCTGCGTCCGCCAAAGTTTTTTTGATAACCCTCGCTTAAATGGCTCCTATATCTAAATGATGCTAGCTC
>DATDNL010000427.1:0-3373 GCA_036518315.1 Flavisolibacter sp.
CCAGGCAAAACAGCCTTCTTCGCTTGATGATGCTATACGATTCGCTAAACAAGAACCAATCACGCCATGGCTTGGTGCAGATACGGCTAAGCACTATCAATGGTATCCTTTCATCAACCTTGGACATTACGAATTGGCAAAACAATTAAAGGGCAAACAAAGAGATACGATTGTTGGCTACTACAGGGAAGGAATTCAGAGAGTTTGGAATAAAGCAAAACACAATGCCTTCTATCGTGCTATTCCCTTTATCTGGTGCAGCAATAACCTGGCTACATCGTTTGCCATTCAATGTTACTGGTACAAACAACTCACGCACGATAAACAGTTCGATGAACTGGAGCAGGCGAACTTCGACTGGATCTTTGGTTGCAATCCCTGGGGGACGTCAATGGTCTATGGCTTACCAGCCAATGCTGACACGCCTACTGATCCGCATTCCGCATTCACTCATATTGGTCATTACCCCATCGATGGCGGACTGGTCGATGGTCCTGTTTACACAAGCATCTACAAGGGCCTAATTGGAATTACTTTGTATCAACCGGACGAATATGCGGAGTTCCAGAGTGATCTTGCAGTATACCATGATGACTATGGGGACTACAGCACGAATGAACCAACTATGGACGGCACTGCTTCCCTGGTATATTTGCTTGCTGCAAAGGAGGCAGAGTTCTTCTCAAAAAAAGCCCTGCCCCGGTAAGGGGCGTTACAATCACTCATGGAGCGATAACCCGTGGTGATAGCACCAGTAAAAGGCTCGCCATTGTATTCACGGGTGATGAATTTGGCGATGGTGGCAACTTCATCGCCAGGACCCTGAAGGAAAACCATATCAAAGCCTCCTTCTTCCTTACAGGTAGATTCTACAGTAACCCTGCCTTCAAAACAATCATCGAGGAACTGAAGGGAAACGGTAATTACCTCGGGCCACACAGCAATGAACACCTGCTGTATTGTGATTGGACGAAGCGGGATAGCCTGCTTGTAACCAAAGAGCAATTCGTCTCCGACCTGGGAAAGAATTACCGGAAGATTGAGCACTTTGGAATTCCTGCATTGTCGGCAACTTATTTCCTTCCGCCGTACGAATGGTATAACGATACCATTGCATCCTGGGCGAGGCAAATCAACCTCCGGTTGGTCAACTATACCCCCGGCACGATAAGCCATGCCGATTATACTGTACCCGGTGAGAAGAATTACAGGTCTTCCGATTCGATCTATCATAGCATCGTACGTTACGAGGCAAGCCATCCTTCCGGGCTCAATGGCTTTATCCTCCTGGTGCATATAGGGACCGATCCAAAGCGCACGGACAAACTCTATTACCGCCTGCCGGAACTGCTAAACTGGTTGAAACAGAAGGGTTACCAGCCAGTACGGATAGACGAACTGCTGAAATAGGAAGCCGACAGCTATTGCCATAGGCTTAGAATTGACATTTAAGTTTAATACCGGTCTTGTAAAACTTAACATTTGCAAAGACGGGCGGGTGACAGTTTCTGCCTCTACTTTGTAAATTTGCCACAAATCCAACACGCATGAAGTTTGAGAAAATTCATAACAAAGGCCAGGCGACATTGTTCCAAAACCCCGCATTGGAGTTTTTGACCAAGACGCACCCTCTTGTGATCTGGGGCATGTATTTGCCTGTGATCATTGGTTTTTCTTATTACGCGGCTTCAAAGTTTGGACTTCCGGCCGGCCGCATTGCTATTTTGTTCGTCGGAGGCATGTTCTTCTGGACCTTCTTCGAATACATTATGCACCGCTGGGTGTTTCACATGATCGCGGAAAGTGAAAGAGCACAACGCTTTATTTATGTAATGCATGGCAACCATCATCATTTTCCAAGAGACAAGGAAAGGCTGTTCATGCCACCAGTGCCAAGTCTTATCATTTCTGCTACCATCTTCGCTTTGATGTTCCTGGTAGCGCGCGAAAATGCCTTTGTATTCTTCCCCGGGTTTATTTTCGGATACCTATTATACGGCTCCATGCACTATGCCATTCATGCATGGAACCCTCCTTTCAAATGGATGAAGCCGTTGTGGCGCAACCATCACCTTCATCATTATAAAGATGAGCACAAAGGTTTTGGCGTAAGCATTACTCTTTGGGACCACGTCTTCGGCACTATGTTCGACCTTAAGAGGGAAAAAGAGGACAAGGAAAAGGTGGCCGAGTTGATGTACACGAAAAAGGCGAGGTAGATTCATTGTAATTTATGGGACAGAAAAAACTAGTTCGGTTTGCCGAGTTGGAAACCTTTTCGAATGTATTGCAGTTCCCGGTGAGGATGCCGGGTACATGGCAGTCTTTCTTCGAGAATACAAACCCTCTTGTTTTGGAATTGGCTTGCGGCAAGGGTGAGTATGCACTAGGCCTTGCACAGCTCTATCCCAACAAGAACTTTATCGGCATAGATATCAAGGGTAACAGGTTGTGGGTGGGCGCAAAGAAAGCCATCAATCATCATATCAACAACGTTGCCTTCCTGCGTATACAGATTGACCAGATCACCGAATATTTTGCTACAGAGGAAGTAGAGGAAATCTGGATTACGTTTCCCGATCCACAACTTCGAGTATCGAAGTCTAAGAAGCGACTGACCCATCCCAAGTTCCTGAGGCTCTATTACCAAATCCTTGCGCCGAATGGTAAGATACATCTCAAGACAGACAGCCCCGACCTATATAACTTCACGAAAAAAGTGATCGACATGTACGGCTGCCGTTTGCACAAAGACATCGATGACGTGTATGGCGAGCCGGGTATCCCCGCCGACCTGAGGATTGTCACCCATTATGAATCGCTGGACATTGCTCAAAGTAAAAGAGTGCACTACCTGTGCTTTTCATTGCCGGAGATATTACCTTCAAAGGAAATGGACGCAGCTTTACAACAATTCTTAAAAGATGAAGCAGGAATTGACGGATGACGATTACTACTTCAACAGTGATGGATATGTAGCGCTTACGGCTAAATATCTTTTGGAGCGGGGCTATTGTTGTGGCAACGGGTGTAAGAATTGCCCCTACGACTACAAGGCTGTTCCTGAACCGCGCCGTTCTAAACTACTTGCAGAGCGAAAACAAAACGAATCTCAGAATAATGCCTCCTAAGAAACTGCCGCGTGAAAAATTAAATACCGTAAGACCTTCCGGAAGCAAGGAGGAGTCTTTTTTCGAATTGGTGTTCGAAGTGGCGCGGCAGATACCAAAGGGAAGGGTCACTTCGTACGGAGCCATTGCCGCTGCATTGGGCACAAAGATGTCGGCACGAATGGTTGGGTGGGCGATGAACGGATGTCACAGGGTAAGGCCCAAAGTGCCTGCACACCGCGTGGTTAATCGAAATGGGTTAT
>DATDNL010000428.1:0-8211 GCA_036518315.1 Flavisolibacter sp.
CGATTGTTGAAGAGGGGAAACTCGATTCTCAGTCGCTTGTTTTCTAACAGTGTTCATTCCATCCGCCGGCTTGCTGCAAATGATTCAGAAGCCAAGGCATTCTACCGCTTTTTGCAAAATGATAATGTAAGTGAAACAGACATCATTGGCAATATGTCTGTCAACTGCCGGTCTTCAATATCAAACAGGCCTGTACTTTGTATTCAGGACACCAGTGAAATCAATCTATATCGTCACAGTAACCGCATCAAAAAGGACAGTTACATTGGAGTTACTAATGCTTCGGACTCCGGATTAGGTTTTTTATTGACCCAAGCTTCGTGATGGACGCTGAAAGTTATATGCCCTATGGGTTTTGCGATGTGAGAGTATGGAACAGGAGGCACGATACTGTGGCCAAGGACAGATCCCATGCAAAGAATGACCATTATCAAGCTGTTTTTGATGCAAATAGCATATGCCTTGCCCGAAGAAGAGTTGAAACCACAAAGTTGCTTCTCAGTGGTGAAGTTTTGGTGAACCAGAAAGCGACGAAAAACGAGGAATAGTGAGGGGTATAAAAACAAAAATCCCCTTCAAATATTGATTTTGAAGGGGATTAACCGCTTTTGAAAGCTACGTCGTGATCCCGCTGGGACTCGAACCCAGGGCCCCAACATTAAAAGTGTTGTGCTCTACCAGCTGAGCTACGAGATCAACTATTTTATTTCGTCCCAGAGTCGTTCCCACTGAAAGCAGAATACGTCACCAACTGAGATGAGATCAATTTATTTTATAAGAACTGTTTTTTTCCCCAGATCCACTATTAATATCTTTCTGCCACCCTGGTTCCGCTCCTCAAATTTGGGAGTGCAAAAATAAGGGTGAGCGTGCTTGCTGCCAAAATTTATTAGGCCAATTTATTCAAACAGCCCACTTTAACTCACTAATTCTGCCTGGAGTTTTTGCATCACGTCTTTCTCAATCATTTTATCCGCCAAAGCGATCATATTTTTAAACGCTTTGCCCTTGGAAATACCATGCCCGATAATAACTGGTTTTGAAATACCTAACACAGGTGTGCCTCCGTAGTTTTCAAAATTGAAGCGATCGAAATATTCGTGGTGGATCTGCTTATTATGAGTGACTTCGAAAAGGGACTCTGCTAATTTGAGAATAACATTTCCTGTGAAACCATCGCAGACCATTACATCGGCCTTGTCGAGTAATAAGTCGCGTCCTTCCACATTGCCGATAAAGTTGATATGCTTGTTCTCCTTCAATATAGGATAAGTGGCCTGGGCCAATAAATTTCCTTTACCTTCTTCCTCACCAATGTTTAATAAAGCAACTCTCGGGTTTTCGATTCCCAAAATATTTTGTGCATAAACCGAACCCATGATAGCAAACTGGTTCAAATGTTCAGGCTTGCAATCAGAATTCAGCCCAACATCGAGCAAGAGACCCGTGCCGCCATTTTCTTTCGGAATGATGGTTGATATCGTTGGTCTCAACACCCCTTCAATTGGCTTTAAAGCATAAAGAGAGCCTACCAACATCGCACCGGTGTTGCCGGCACTGATGAAGGCATCGGTTTTAGAGGTTGCCAGCAAATGAAAGCCTATGGCAATCGATGAATTCTTCTTTTCCTTCAACGCCCTCGTGGGAGAATCATGATACCCGATGACCTCGGGCGCATGTACAATCGTATACTTGCCAGTTGGTAAAGAATAACCGGGCAGAAGAGATTTGATCTTGTCTTCGTCACCCAGTAAAACAAGATGAGCCTTCCCTTCTTCCGAAAAATAGTGCTGAATACCTTCTATTGCTTCTTCAGGAGCGTAATCGCCACCCATTAAGTCAAGTCCTATCTTCATGGAGCATCAAAAATAAAAAATCCATACTCTCGCCAATCAGCGGAATATGGATCACAGATCATTTTTTTGCTTACTTCTTAATCGGAGAAGTCTCTGCAACTACTTGTCCTTTATAATAGAGCTTCCCTTCGCTAACATGTGCACGGTGACGTACGTGTGTTTCACCGGTTGCTTTATCGGTAGAAAGCGTGGCAGCCGTAGCCTTGTAGTGTGTTCTGCGCTTGGCACTTCTTTGCTGCGAGTGTCTGCGTTTTGGATTAGGCATAAATAACTATTTAAGTTCTGTTTTTACTTTTATTTACCAACGGCCTCTTGGTTTTCGCCGCCGTTCGTTTTCAATTTGATTCTTTCCCTCCTGCGCTACTCCTCCAGCCCCTTAAATTTTTCGAGACCTTTCCAGATTGGACTGGAACCATGGTTTTCGTCCGGTTTCATCTTACTAAGCACTTCCCGGGCGGCCGGGTTGCAATAGGGTCCATCCATGTTCTCGTATTCACAGGTTTTTTGCATGGGAATACTGAGGTTCACAAACTCATAGATCCAATCCTTCACATCAATATGACTTTCACCGCGAGAGATGTAGTAAACATCAGGGTCTTCTTCCTGTTCATTCATCACCGCCGGATCATCGGTCATCTTTATCATGACCTTGAATTCGTCGAATAACTGTATGGGCAGGTTGTTGTTACAACGGTCACAGGTAACCTCGGCCTTCCCCCCGATCTCGAAGCGGAGGATCATAAAACCATTACTTTTTTCAAGCAAAAGCTTTACGTTGGCATCCGGATTCCTGAAATCCTGCTCATTGTATTCCTCAAAGAACCTGTCGTCGATACGGTAGTTGAACTCATGAACACCGGGCTTCAAACCAACAAAAGCTATCTCAAATTCACGCCTGTTGCTCATGTTCGTCCTTTTCCCCGCCTTATTTGCGGGACGCAAAGGTAAAGGAAATAGCCTTAAAGAATGTAATTTGAGCCAAGATTTTAACGAAATCTGCCTTATTAAAGCATGTTTAAAAGCGTCTTACGCGACCGGGTACTGATGTCCCTGGTAATTGCCACGATCCTTATTAAGATTTTTTCGCTAAACCCGGATTGGGTGGAAAGATATTACACGTTCGGCTTCTACCCTTTTGTTTCCAAAACGCTTAGGTATCTTTTTGGATGGGTGGCTTGGAAGGTGTGGGGAGCCTTTCGAGAAGTGTCTAAGAGACGGTCCAGTCATTATTTTACCTGGACGGGGTTTACGAGATTCTTAAAGCTAGCACTTGGGATCTATATCATTTTTAATGTGTTTTGGGGCTTGAATTACGACCGGCAGGGAATTGCTAAGCAGTTTGGACTGGCCCCGGATCACTACACACCTGGAGACCTGTATGAGCTTACGGTGGCTCTCCAGCAACGATTGAACTTCTACGCCGCCAGGGTTGATTCGACAAAAAGGTTGGCATTCAACAACGACCAGACCTTGTTTAAGGAGGCGGTGGCGGCCTACCAAATTGCCAGCAGGGATTACCCGTTCCTGGAATACAGTCCACCTTCGATTAAAGCCTCCTTACTCACGTTTGCGGGGCGCTATTTCGGGTTTACAGGGTACTACAATCCCTTTACCGCGGAGGCACAGGTCAAAACCGATGTGCCGGTTTTTACCAAACCTTTCATTGTTTGTCACGAAATAGGCCACCAGGTTGGCTATGCCAAAGAAAATGAGGCAAATTTCTCGTCCTATCTTACAGGAAGAGTGTCCGACAACGTCGAATTTCGGTATTCGGCTTACTACGACATGTACACCTATGCCATGCACGATCTTTTCGTGTACAATCCACTTTGCTTCATTGAGCTTAAAAAGTCGGAGCACCCACAGGTTAAAGAAGATATCAAAACCTACCGGGCATACATTCTAAAAAGCAAGAATGCGGTGGAACCTGTAATGTCCCTCGCCTATGACCGCTACCTGCGTATGAATAACCAACCGCGTGGCACTGAAAGCTATAATGAAGTGGTAGGGTGGCTAATTGCGTACATGAAAAAATATGGCAAAGATGCTTTGTGAATCATCTTAAGCTAATCAACTATTCGTTAGGTTTGCGCACTGATTATGGCAAACTATTTTTCTAATAAAGTGGCCGTTGTTACCGGTGGGACCGATGGAATTGGTAAGGCGCTTGTAGATGCCTTGCTGGCACAAGGAGCTAAGGTATCGACCTGCGGACGCGACCACGACAAGCTTTACAAACTGCGTAGAGATTACGCTTCCTACCCTTTACATATTGTGGTTGCCGACGTAAGCAATGAAAATGATTGCCGCCACTTCATTGAATCGACTATCAAGGTTTTTGGAGGTATTGATATCCTGATCAACAATGCCGGGGTTTCAATGCGCTCACTTTTTAAAGACGCCGAACTGGAAGTAATAAGGAAGCTGATGGAGGTAAACTTTTTTGGCGCCGTGTATAACACAAAGTATGCACTGAACTCAATCATAGATCGTAAAGGAACGATTGTAGGAATTTCTTCCATTGCAGGATACAGGGGTTTACCCGGTAGAAGTGCCTACTCTGCATCTAAATTTGCCCTGCAGGGGTGGCTGGAAGCAATCAAAACAGAGCTGATGGAAGATGGTGTTCACGTCATGTGGGTGAGTCCTGGCTTTACTTCATCCAATATTCGAAATGCAGCATTGAATAATAAGGGACAACAGCAAGGCGAGAGCCCTATGGATGAAAACAAGATGATGACGGCCGAAGAGTGCGCGAAGCACATTTTAACTGCCATCAGGAAAAAGAAGAGATCATTAGTAATGACATTCACAGGAAAGGAAACGGTCTTCATGCAGAAATTCTTCCCCGGGCTTGCAGATAAATTCGTTAGAAAGTTCTATTTTAAGGAAGGAAAGCTTGTCAAGTGAAAGAGGCAAATTCCAAATCCTAAATTCGAAATTCGGAAGAAACCATGCCCTTAGTGACGCTGACATCCGACATTGGAGAACAAGACTATCTTGTTGGTGCCGTTAAAGGACGGTTGCTTCGCATCAACCCCGAGTTTCAGATCATCGACATCACCCACAAACTCTCTCCCTTTAATTATCCGCAAGCGGCGTACGTGTGCCGTAATGCCATTAAAAACTTTCCCGAGTTCACCTTCCATATTGTCCTCGTGAACCTTTTCGAATCGAAGCCCGAGCAGCTATTACTGGCCTTCCACAAGGACCAATACCTTGTATGTGCCGATAATGGCATATTGGGTATGATCATCGAGGATAAACCAGAAATGGTAATTGGTGTCCCGCTCGAGAAAACAGCTATTAAGAATACCTTGTATTGTATGGACGTGGCTGCAAAAGCCATTACCCAGTTGATGAACGGTGAACCGATTCAAAACATTGGGGCGCCGGATACCAGCTATATTGAGAAGCTGCCTTTGCGTCCCACACTCGGGGAAGACTGGATCGAAGGGCAGATCATCTTCATCGACAACTTTGAAAACGTAATTGTCAATATCACGCAGGAGCAATTCGAAGAGCAGCGCAAAGGCCGCCGTTTCAAGATCATCTTCAAGCGCGACGAAATCATTGAGCGCATCAGTGGATCCTATGCCGACGTTCCACAGGGAGAGAAACTCGTTCTGTTCAACAGTGCCGGCTATATGGAAATCGCGATCAATAAAGGCAATGCTGCGGGTCTGTTTGGATTACGAGGTTATAACGAGGGCGGTAACGGACAGATGTCCACAATGGTCCAGAATCGACTCTTCTACCAAACCGTGAAAGTGTTTTTTGAGTGAGACTTTCAGTCATCATCGTTTGACAAGCTCAGGATGACAACAAGTAAGTACTTCGACCGACACGGTAATAATTAGCGCGAGTTGGTGAGAAACAGTCTAATACGCCAACAACATCCTTTTAACTTTTCCCATATTCTTTTCCTCTTAATTTAGTCGCTTCCCTAATTTTGCCTGTCTTTTAAAACGCAGGCCTTGTGTTTAAAGGTCAAATTCTAACCAACACTGTATGAATTTTAGAAAAGTCAACAACATTGCCGGGCTGGTAGTGTTTGTTATAGCGTCTCTTGTTTATATTCTAACTGCTGAAATGAGAGGAAGCTTTTGGGATTGTGGAGAGTTTGTATCTGCCTGTTATAAGGTTCAGTTACCTCACCCACCCGGTGCACCATTGTTCGTCTTACTCGGCCGCTTTTTTATTGTTCTCTTTGGCGACAACCCCATGACCGCCGCTAAAGCGGTCAACGTGATGAACGCCATCGCCAGCGGTGCGACGATCATGTTCCTTTTTTGGACGATCACGCATTTTGCTCGGAAATTACTAATGGGCTCCCACCAGGAACCCAGCCTGCTTCAAACATGTACAGTGATTGGTGCCGGTCTTGTAGGTGGACTGGCTTATACCTTCACAGACTCTTTCTGGTTCAGCGCAGTTGAGGGTGAGGTGTATGCACTTTCTTCTTTCTTTACAGGCCTTGCATTTTGGGCCATCCTGAAATGGGAACACGCAAATGACCTCGCAGGCGCCGACCGCCAATTGCGAAACCGGGCCGACCGTTGGATCGTATTTCTATTTTTTGCGCTTGGATTATCTATAGGAATTCACTTGTTGGGATTATTGGTAATTCCTGCCGCTGTGATGGTATATTACTATAACCGCTATACCTATTCAAGAAAGGGTGCTATAATAGCGTTTATTGTGGGTTGTATTATCACCGGTTTGGTACAGGTGGTCGTTATTAAGTGGAGCGTGGAAATGGCCGGTAAATTTGATATTGCCTTCGTCAACAGTTTCCATCTACCATTCTTCTCAGGGTTCGCGTTTTTCTTCATCCTGTTGGCCATATTAGTGTGGTTGGGATTGCGGTGGGCCAATAAAAACAACTGGTCCTTCCTCCGTTTAGGCCTTTGGTGTTTTTCCTTCATGATGCTGGGCTACTCAGCCTACCTCACCACTATGGAGCGCTCTAATGCTGATCCTTCACTCGACATGAACAATGTTGACAACCCAATGAATCTTGTTTATTACCTGGGTCGTGAACAATATGGATCACAGCCTATCATGTACGGAACGCACTTTTTGGCACAACCGACGGGCGTAGAAGACGGCAAAACGAGATATGAAAAAGGGCCCGATGGTTATGTAGAACTCGCGCCAGACAAAGAATATACTTACGATAGCAAAGACTATCGACTCTTCCCGCGCGTTTGGGATCCCTCGAATGATCAACGCCACGCCGACTATTATATCAGCTGGCTAAATCTTGACCGGGTGGACGCTCAATCTTCCTGCTATATCATGCGGATTGGTGACGGAGTCATTGAAGTGCAGGATGAAAGCGGTCAACAGAGAAAATACTATTATGATGAAGGCTTTGAGCCCGCTCCTAATGCAAGGGAAGGTTCTGTTGTTTATGCGGGACAGCCGCTGGCCGTGAAAATCCCTTCCTATGCCGACAACATCCGTTGGTTTATGACTTACCAGATGGGATTCATGTATTGGAGATATTTCATGTGGAATTACTCAGGAAGGCAAAATGACATACAGGGTGGTGGTAACAGGAGGGACGGTAACTGGATAACAGGTATCTCCCCTATTGACAATCTGCGCCTGGGTGACCAATCTAAAATGCCGGATAGTATTAAGGATAATAAAGCACACAATACACTATTCCTGCTGCCTTTCATCCTGGGAATTATAGGTTGTGTTTACCAGTTTATCAAAAACCGGCAGGACTGGATCGTTACTTTCCTCCTCTTCTTCATGACGGGTATAGCCATCGTAATCTATTTGAACCAGGCCGGCAACCAGCCACGCGAACGTGATTATGCTTTTGCCGGCTCCACTTATGCCTTTGCCGTTTGGATTGGCTTAGCGGTAGTTGCCTTGGTAAGGATGGCCCGCGACATACAGGATCAACTAACCTTTAAGAATACTGTTCTGTATAGTGGAGGCTTGACGCTGATCGTCATGTTGATGAGTGACGCCAACGCTATCAATGGAAAGACATTCTTCGCGGCGATTTTGGGTGGAATCATCGCTTCTGCACTTACTGCAATTCTTACCTATGCTGTGCGAGCCGCCTCTTCCAAAGGAACCAATCTTCGTTCGGGGGCCATTGCTTCTACAATTCTTTGTCTTGTAGCTCCTATCATTATGGGGGCGCAGGAATGGGATGACCATGACCGAAGTCAGAAGACACTGGCACCGGACATAGCTTACGACTACCTTGTTGGTTGTCCAAAGAACGCAATATTGTTCACGTTCGGCGACAACGACACTTACCCCCTTTGGTACGCTCAAGAGGTGGAAGGCGTTCGCCCGGATGTGCGTATTGTTAATACCAGCTTGC
>DATDNL010000429.1:0-6072 GCA_036518315.1 Flavisolibacter sp.
GTTGCTACCTATGTTCATGGCGTAGATCGTCACGAGCATGACGCGGTAAAAGGTCACGTCCCCAACAAAGAGCAGATGATCCGCGACATACAGTTAATGAAGCAATACAACATCAATGCGGTTCGTACGTCACATTATCCAAATGATGTCACGTGGTATAAGCTGTGCGACAAATACGGTATTTACCTTGTCGATGAGGCCAATATTGAAACGCACGGCATGGGTGTTTCATATGATCGTAATCTCGACACCACCAGGCATCCTGCTTACCTGCCGATTTGGGAACATGCCTATATGGATCGGATGCAAAGATTAGTGGAGCGCGACAAGAATCATCCCTCCGTCATCATTTGGTCTATGGGAAATGAGACGGGTAACGGCAAAGTTTTTCATGATGGCTACCTGTGGATGAAAAGAAGAGATCAAACAAGGCCTGTGCAGTTTGAACAGGCTGTAGAAGACTGGAATACCGACATCGTTTGCCCGATGTATCCTGGTGTGAATTCAATGAAGAGATATGCTTCTGATGCAACCAAAAAACGGCCGTATATCATGTGTGAGTATTCACACGCAATGGGTAATAGTAATGGGAACTTCCAGGAGTACTGGGATGTGATCCGTAGTGACAGGAAAATGCAGGGGGGCTTTATCTGGGACTGGATCGACCAGGGAATGAAAACCACAACTGCTGACGGCAGAGTGTTCTATGCGTATGGAGGTGACCTTGGGGCATATGAATTACAAAACGACGAAAACTTCTGCGCCAACGGCCTTATTGCGGCTGACAGGACCATCCATCCCGGTCTGAACGAAGTTAAAAAGGGCTACCAAAATATCCTGTTTAAGGCAAACAACTTATCGAAGGGAGCGATTACTGTTGAGAACAGTTATGATTTCACTGACCTTGATCAATTTAGTTTTAAATGGGAACTATATAAAGATGGCAAAAGAGTGAAAGAAGGAACCTTTGCGCTTGACCTAAACCCTCGTTCGCAAAAGGAGGTTTTGCTTCCTTCAGAAGCGTTCAATACAGCAAATGATGGTGAGTACTTTCTAAACCTTTTTGCATTCACGAAAAAAGCGACGGAGCTTATCCCAGCGGGTCACGAGGTAGCCAGGGAACAATTCAACTTGACCGGCAATTACTTCGCAACAGCAAAGCCCATTGACGGAAAGTTACAGGTGACAAGAGACAATAACCGTATAACCTTTTCGTCAGGCGATGTAAAAGGAGAATTTGACATAAGACAAGCACGGTTCGTGCGTTATACACTAAACAATCAAAATCGAATCGACCAATTCCCTGAGCCTTTCTTTTGGCGTGCGCCTACAGATAATGACTTTGGCAACAATATGCAGGTGAGTCTTGGTATTTGGAGGACAGCCCATGTCAACAGGGTGGTAACGAAAGTCACGGCAGGCGACCAATCCGAGGAAGGTCTTCCGATCAAAGTGGAATATGAATTAGCAGGCATCAATGTTCCGTATACAGTCGATTACCTGGTACAAAATGACGGAAGCCTGAAAATCACCTCTTCGATTGATATGACCAACCGCGACTTGCCTGAGCTGCCAAGGTTCGGAATGAGAATGCAATTGCCTTCCCAGTTTACCAACCTGGAATACTATGGAAGGGGACCATGGGAGAACTATAGTGACCGTAACACGGCATCGTTCGTCGGCAGGTATAAAGATGATGTGAAGAATCAATATGCATTCAACTATATCCGCCCGCAGGAGTCTGGATATAAGACCGATGTTCGGTGGCTGACGCTCACCAATGACAAAGGTGTGGGCATTAAGATTGAAGGAAGTCAGCCCATTTGTTTTAGTGCTATTAACAATTTAGCTGAGGACCTGGACCCGGGACTCACGAAGAAACAACAACATCCCACAGACATCAAGCCGCGGAAAAATGTCTTTGTGAACATTGATTTAAAGCAAAGAGGTGTAGGCGGTGACAACAGTTGGGGTGCCTTACCTCACGACCCCTATCGTTTGCTCGAGAAGAAGTATCACTATACTTACGTGATCAAATTGATTGACCAAACCGAAAGCACTGTCCAAAAATGAACGTACGTCTATTTAATTTGTTCTTTTGTCTTTCGTCTGTGCTGACGCTATCGTTGTATGCACAAGAACCGGCAAAATATAAACTTGTGTGGTCAGATGAATTTAATAAAAAAGGCGCTCCCGATTCTTCTAAATGGGGTTATGAAAACGGCTTTGTACGAAATGAGGAATTGCAGTGGTATCAACCCGAAAATGCCTACTGCAAAAAAGGCAAGCTTATTATTGAGGCAAGACGGGAGACGAGGCCTAATCTAAATTATGTAAAGGACAGCAAGAACTGGCGCCAGAACCGTCCAGAGATCAAGTACACCTCCGCCTGCCTGATAACAAGAGGCAAAGCGGATTGGATGTACGGCCGGTTCGAGATGCGTGCACGAATTGATGTTAGTTCCGGTATGTGGCCCGCATGGTGGACCTTGGGCGTTAGCAGGCCATGGCCCGCTAATGGAGAGATCGACATCATGGAATACTATAGGGGAAAATTGCTTGCTAATATCGCCTGCGGAAATAAGGCAAGGGGCGCTGAGTGGCATAGCAACCGGTTTTCAGTGGATTCAATGGGTTCCTCCTGGTCTAAGAAATTTCATTTGTGGCGTATGGATTGGACGAAGGATTATATCGAGCTGTATGTAGACAATCAACTACTCAATAGGGTCCCCGTCGATTCTTTATACAACAAAGACGGAAGCGGTTTTAATCCATTTCGTCAATCCCACTATATATTACTTAACCTCGCCATTGGCGGCCAGAATGGTGGTGACCCCTCCAATACCAGCTTTCCCCGCAAATTCGAGATTGACTACGTGAGAGTATATCAGAAAACAGATTGAACCATCAACTATGAAGAAAGCCTTGTTTCTTGTTAGTTCTTCTTGTGCTTTGCTGTTTGCATTTGGGCAAAACAAAGACAATGATCGAAAGATCTGGCTCAGCTACCTCTTCCGGGTTGCAAGACCTGTTTTAATAAACCTTGCGCAAGATCAGTTGAAGCAGGAGATGGTGGTTGAGCTAAGCAAGACAGTAGACAATAAGGAAGCCAGGAAGCAAGCATCTTATCTTGAAGCGTTTGGAAGGACACTCAGCGGAATAGCGCCGTGGCTCGAACTTGAAGGTGGCAACGTTGAAGAGGTAAAATTGCGTGACCAATATCGTCAGTGGACATTGAAGGCAATCGCCAATTCAGTCAATCCCTCTTCGAAAGATTATATGAAATGGACAGGTGGACAGCCATTGGTTGATGCTTCCTTCTTTGCATTTGGGCTGGTTCGTTCTCCATGGATATGGGAGCACCTCGACACAGCAGTGAAACAACAGGTTGTTAGTGCGCTAAAGCAATCGCGTTCCACTGTACCTGCATACTCCAACTGGATCTTATTCTCTGCGATGATTGAGGCATTCTTTTGTAAATATGGATACGAATATGACCCTGTAAGAATTGAATACGCCGTCCGTGAATTTGCACAGCACTGGTATGTCGGTGACGGCACCTTTTCCGATGGGATGCAGTATCACGATGATTACTACAATAGCTATGTGATTCAACCTTACCTGGCGACAATCGTTTCAATTGTCAATAAAAAGAACAATTCTTATTCATGGTTTGCAGACCGACTCGACAAGATCACAAAGAGGTATGCGGAGATCCAGGAGAGAGCCATTAATACAGACGGTACATTTTCTGTCACCGGTCGCTCGATTACCTATCGTTCGGGCGCTTTTCATCACCTGGCAGATATGAGCTGGCGTAAGCAATTGCCAGCCTCGCTTCCGCCAGCACAGGTTAGAAGTGCGTTAACAGCGGTGATCAGGAAAATATTTGACGCTCCCAACACATTTTCAAAAGACGGTTGGTTGAATTTAGGGTTGTATGGCTACCAACCCGGGCTTGCCGACTCTTATATTAATACAGGCAGCGAATATTTATGTTCAGAAATATTCCTTCCACTTGGCCTGCCCGAGACAGACGAATTCTGGTCATCACCTTCGATACCGTGGACTTCAGTAAAGGTTTGGAGCGGACAAAATACATTGAACGCAGATCATGCGTTGGATATTCGACAATAAATATATTTGACCCATGAGCAGACTTCTATTATTTCTCTTTCTTTTCAGTTTTTCTATCAAAAGTTTCTCGCAGCAACCTCTCATCGCCGACATTCCCTCGCGTAAGACGGTTAGCCTCAATGGCAAGTGGCAATATATTGTTGACCCTTACGAAACCGGTTTCCGTAATTACCGCTGGGACGAACGGGCGCAAAACGACAAGGAAGCCTACTGGAGTTCGGATATTCCGGAAAACAAAACAGACCGTAAAGAGCATGGTTATATAGATAAATACAGTTTGGATGTTCCCGGCGACTGGAACTCACAGGAGGCTAAGTTTTTGTATTACGAAGGGACCGTTTGGTACAAGAAGTCTTTCGATGCCGAACTGCCAACATCAAACGAAAAAGTTTTCCTCTATTTTGGCGCCGCGAATTACCGTACTGATGTTTATCTGAATGGTCACAAGCTGGGAATGCATCTTGGAGGATTTACACCATTCAATTTCGAAATTCCACCGGGAGTATTGAAAACGAAAGATAATTACCTGGTTGTTAAGGTGGACAACAAAAGGTTTAAAGATGAAATTCCTACATTAAATACGGACTGGTGGAACTATGGTGGGATTACAAGAGATGTCAATCTTGTAATAATTCCCCAGAATTTCATCCTTGATTATTCTCTGCAACTCGCGAAGGGCACTGCTTCGTCTAAAGACAAAACAATTGACGGCTGGGTCAAGATGAACAAACCTGTGAACGAGCCGGTGACCATTGAAATTCCTGAACTTAAATTGAAAAAGACTGTCAATATTAATGGCGACAGTGTCGGCTTCAATTTCAAAATACCGAAACTGCAATTGTGGTCACCCGAAACGCCAAAGTTGTACCAGGTGATCGTTTCTTCCAAAGAAGACCGCATAGATGATAAGATAGGATTCAGAACTATCGAAGTGAAAGGGAAGCAGATAGTATTGAATGGGAAACCGATCTTCCTTAGGGGAATTTGTATTCACGAAGAAATTCCACAGGAGGGCAGGAGGGCATATAGTAAACAGGATGCGCTTCAGCTGCTTGGGCAGGCAAAGGAGCTCAATGCCAATATGGTTCGCCTCGCTCACTATCCGCACAATGAAAACATGACGAGGACAGCCGATTCTTTAGGAATATTGGTATGGTCTGAGATCCCCGTTTACTGGACAATCGAATTCACGAATGATACAGTTCTCCAAAAGGCCAAGACCCAGTTGAATGAAATGATCACGCGGGATCATAATCGTGCCAGCATCATCATTTGGTCAGTTGGAAATGAAACGCCTGTCAATGCCGCTCGTACAAAATTCATGAGCACTCTCGTGCAGACCGCCAGGCAATGGGATCCCAGCCGCCTGGTTTCGGCAGCATTAGAAGTGCACAATGTTGATGGGGTACAAACGATTGATGACCCGCTCGGTCAATACACCGATATTGTTTCTGTAAATGAATACCTCGGCTGGTATGGAGGTTTGCCTTCCAATTGCAGGACGGCGAAGTGGGATGTAAAATATACGAAGCCACTCTTCTTTAGTGAGACGGGTGCAGAAGCATTAGGCGGGTTTCATGGTGATAGCCTGACCCGGTGGAGCGAAGAATACCAGGAATGGTACTATCGGGAACAGGTGGCTATGATGAAACGCATGCCTGATAATTTTTCGGGTATGTCACCGTGGATTTTGAATGATTTCCGCTCTCCGCGTCGTAATAACCCAATCTACCAGGAAGGCTGGAACAATAAAGGGCTATTTGATCACAACGGAAATAAGAAGAAGGCTTTCTACGTGCTGAAACAATATTACGATGAGATGCAAAAGAGATTCCCATTATAACTCCAACGGGGGTAAAGCAGGTCGGAAAGACTTTTTTTTAGGCCAATTTGTTCAAATTAAGGGGGATCCTGAATCAATTAGTTTGCGACTAT
>DATDNL010000430.1:0-3912 GCA_036518315.1 Flavisolibacter sp.
TAAATTCACTCAATCCGGCCAATATGACTCCGCACTTTACTATTGGAAAAGATTGGAAAGCAGGGCAAGCCCTTATGTCTTAAGTGTCCGGGAAGTATGGATTGGCCAACTTGGAGAAATCTATTTAAAGCAAAAAAAGTATGACAGCGCGTTGAAAATCGCGAAAGAGGGAATTGATCTTTGTAAAAAACAAAAAGACACGGGGTTTGTTCTCGCAGGACATTTGCTTTTAGCTGCGAAAGCGTATACAGAAATAAAAAACTATAAAACGGCATTGCCCTACGCAAAAGAGTGCCTGGTACTCGCAAAGAAGAATAACATGTTGGCCGCATCTATGGACGTATGCCAGGTACTCGCAAAAATTTATCATCAGCTGGGGAATAGTACAAACGCCTATAATTATCTCACGCAATATTATACGCTCAAAGATTCCAGTCAGAACAAGCAGTTTTTGTTGAAGATGTATAGCCTTAAAAAGCAATCAGAAGACCAAAAGAAAACAAGTCAGATTCAATTGCTTAATAAAGAAAACCAGCTAAAAGATCAGAAGTTGAGGGAGCAGGCAATTGTCAGGAATAGTTTGGTTGCGGGACTGGTGATAGTCTTTCTTTTAGCAGTTTTTATTTTCAGAAATGTATCACTCAAACGAAAAAAGGAAAAGGCCGAACTGCAAAAGAATCTAACGGATTTGGAAATGCAGGCACTGAGGGCTCAAATGAACCCTCACTTTATTTTTAACTGTCTTAGCTCCATTAACCGGTTCATTTACAAAAACGACAACAAAACGGCATCTGATTATCTCACTAAATTCTCACGCCTGATCCGAATGGTCTTACTTCATTCCCAGAAACGGTTGGTTCCCCTGGAGGATGAATTGGAAATGCTAAGACTCTATCTCGACATGGAAAGGTTTCGATTTAAGAATGGATTTGATTATAGCATCACAACCACCAACACCATTGATGCCGGAGCCATTTTTATTCCTCCATTATTATTGCAGCCTTTTTGTGAAAATGCCATATGGCATGGGCTCATGAATAAGGAAGAGCATGGACATTTGGGCATTTCTATTTCCGAACAGGACAAGACTTTGTATTGCACCATTACGGACGATGGCGTGGGCAGGGAGAAAGCCGCGATATTTAGAAGCAAGTCTGTTGAAAAAGAGAAGTCACTTGGTTTGAAAATTACTTCCGCGCGACTGGCATTACTGAACGGGGAAACAAACAAAGGCACTTCCTACGAAATCGAGGACATACTGGATGAGAGAGGAAATGTGGCCGGAACGAAAGTAGATTTAAGAATTATGTACAAAGAAAACATTGTGGAAACCGAACATGCTTAATGCTATCATTGTAGATGACGAACCTTATTGCTGCGACATTCTTGCAGCGATGCTGGAAACCGAATGTCCCCAGGTGAACATTGTGTCCATTTGTAATAATGCCGGGACCGCCATGGCTGCCATCGAAAAACATTCTCCGGAAATCGTTTTTCTGGATGTGGAAATGCCGAGAATGAACGGGTTTGAGATGCTGGAAAAATTACCCTCCATTAACTTTCATATCATATTTACAACCAGCTACGACCAATATGCGCTAAAAGCCATCCGGTTCAGTGCTCTCGATTATCTATTGAAACCCGTTGACCGTGAGGAGTTGAAACGCGCAGTACAAAAAGCAGAAGATCGGGTGCAGGTTCCGATCCCGCAGCAGTTGCAAATGCTCCTACAAAAATTGAAGCAACCTTCCCAACCGATCAGCAAAATTGCCCTGCCGACAATTGAAGGCTTACAGATGATCGCTATAGACAGCATCATCTACTGCGAATCTGATGATAATTACACGAGAATATATTTGAAGAACAAGAAGAAGCTACTGGTGACGCGCTCACTAAAGGAATTGGAAGAAATGCTTGAGTCGTACTCCTTCTTGCGCATTCACAGAAGCTATCTCGCAAACCTGAACGAAACCGAAAAATACATTAAAGGAGAAGGTGGCTATTTGATTATGTCCGATGGAAGCCATGTCGATGTTTCTAAAAACAGGAAGGAGTTACTGTTGCAAAAATTACGGCCGTCAAAGCTTTAGCCATTTTTTCATTCTGCGGTTAATCATCTTCAGCAACCGAGAGTGTTTTTAATTCTTCGACGGTATAAGGGCCGCTGCTTTCGTAGTTGTGCCGAAGGCACCAAATTCTCATGAGTGCGGGTTTTGGTGGCAACAAAATAGGAAGAAATGAGTTGATCTCTTATCGTAGTAATACGGTATTGAGCACGCCTCGTAAAATCCCCCTTGCGACGCTAACTTATTAGAGAAGACCTATTTCCCCCTTTGAAAATTTGAAAAGGGGGAGTGGAGGCAGTTTGATTTTCGAAGACCTTCTAAGAGAAACAATCTTTTTATTCATTGTAATTGCACCTGCCCCTCAACTTGTAAACAACCTCAAATCTCAAACCTCCTCAATTAACCAATCAACTTAATCAACCCAATCAGCTAATTAACCAATCATCACTGCTTGTCCCGCTCTGCGGGATCAGCTAATCACCCTCTGTGTCTCTCTGCTCTTCTCTGTGGCCCTCTGTGACCGATCTCAATCCAATTAACCATTCAACACCCCGCCAGGCGATTTTTTTAAACTATATTAGATACGATAATCTTCACATCTGCTTACTAAAACTAACAACATGCTTCCTCGTTCAACAATAGCAAAAACATTGTTTACGGTCCTCCTGTTTTCAATCCAATGGTCTGTGAACGCACAGGGCACACGAATGTTGAGGCAACCAGCCATCAGCAGTTCGCAAATTGCCTTTGAATATGGTGGTGACCTTTGGATCGTTCCTAAAAACGGTGGTGAAGCACGCAGATTAACCAGTACGCCGGCCGTAGAAGGCAACCCGCATTTTTCACCCGATGGCGAATGGATTGCCTTTAGTTCCGACAGGTCGGGCATTCCGCAGGTCTATATCGTTCCAGCCAAAGGCGGCGATCCCACGCGCCTCACCTGGTATCCCGCTCCTTCTTTGCCCCGCGGCTGGAGTTCCGACGGAAAGCAGGTTCTCTATGCAACTAGCCGCGAGACAGCACCCACTCCCATCAACAGGTTGTGGACAGTACCGGCGAAAGGAGGTCCTTCCACTCTATTACCTGCCCCCTGGGGATTTGATGGACATTACTCCACTGACGGCAATAAACTTGTCCTCGATAGAGTGAGCCGTTGGGATGTAGAATGGAGACACTACCGCGGCGGACAGAATACACCTTTACAAGTGCTCGACCTTAAGACACTGCAGGAGCAACAAATACCTACGGACGGGAGCATGGACAAAAACCCGGTATGGATGAATGATGCCGTCTACTTCCTTTCCGATCGCGACTTTATCATGAACGTCTGGTCATTTACTCCATCAACAGGCGTTGTAAAGAAGATCACAGACCTGCCTTCGGGTGATGTGAAATGGCTGGAAGGAAACGGTAAAGAATTGGTGTACGAACATAACGGCTACATCCATTTGTTAGACCCCTCAACCGGCAAATCACAACAACTGGAGATAAATGTTACAGGCGATTTTCCATGGGCTGAGACAAGTTCTGAAAACGTAACCACAAGTATTTCTTCTGCTTCCTTATCTCCAACGGGCAAAAGAATTTTGGCAGAAGCAAGAGGCGAGATCTTCACCATACCCGTTGAAAATGGCGATCCACGGAACCTCACAAGAACTTCAGGCGCAGCCGACAGGAGACCTCTCTGGTCGCCGAATGGAAAAGAGATCGCCTGGTTTTCCGATAAAGACGGTGAAGGCTATGCGCTTTATATAACCGACCAGGAAGGAATCAAAGAACCAAGGAAAATAGCGATCGGTGAAAGCAAGCTTGCCTGGGATCCGGCATGGTCACCCGACAGCAAGTA
>DATDNL010000431.1:0-9031 GCA_036518315.1 Flavisolibacter sp.
CAACCCAGGCTTTACTATCTCCTTTATGGTCAGTCGGAAGAATGTAGTTATGACCTGAAGCATCATCGTTTAAGAGATTCAATGGATTGGCAAAATCAACGGCCGCATAAAGACCGGCATCCGGCTTCTTGTCTTTTATGATCAGTATTGAATTGAATGCTACTATGCAAAACAACGCAGCCAGCAGCCCAGCGAACTGGTTTCTCTTAAAACCTTTTTTCTGTTCCATACCTACAATCTTTTCGATTCGGTGTATCAAATAGTTCTTTCCTGTTGCAGCCAGTGCCAATGTATGCCGGGCAGCCGATAACTTTTCCAATGTAAGAAGGGCAGAAGCGTATCCCACCTTATCATAGCCAAACTGTAATACCAACTGGTCGCAGCAATTTTCTCTTTCTTCTTCAATGGCCCTTGCCAACTGCTTTACAAAAGGGTTGAAGTAAAGGAAAGTGCTGATGATGCTTACAATAAAGTTGACGAGGTAATCATATCTGCGTATGTGCGAAAGTTCGTGCAACAGAATCGCTTCCACCTGCTGGGTGGATAAATTGCTTAATGCGGCAACCGGTAGCAGGATGATTGGTTTTAGGTAGCCGACTGTAACGGGAGAGGTAACCAGCTCAGAAATATAGACCAATACTTTTTTCGGGATACCAAGATGGGCAGAGATTTTATTTACGAACAGGCGGTAGTTTAAATTGGCTTTCTGTAAACCCTCTTTCTTAATCCTTTGTACAAAACGCCAGTTTTTAAATAAACGGTAGCAAGGGAAAGAAAGCAAAGCCAGGTAGGCAAGGGAAGCCGAGATCAGGAAAATATTAAGTAAGCTACTTGACTGGTTGATGGTTTGGTCGAAGAACGCAATGCCGCTGACAGAGCTGCTTTTGAAGTAATAAACAAAGGTAAATATGAACCAAAGAAAGCCGGTAACGATGGCTGCTACGGCTAGCTGGTACTTCCTATGGGCTGACACTCTAAAAACAGAATGGATGGCCAGGTAAATACACCATAGCAAGGCCATTTGCCAAAAACTGTTCAGGGTTGCCCACCCTAATGATTGCAAAAAGTGGGACTGGCTCCAGGTAGCCATACGGTTGTGGTTTATTGGTTTCTATTATTGTTTTCTCAAGTCGTTCAAGAGAGACTGGATCTTTTCCAATTCTTCGTTGGATAATTTTTGTTCTCCACTTCCTAACGCCTGCAAAACCAATTGCGTTGATGAACCGCCAAAGAGCGAGTCAATCATCTTATCCAATAAATGTTTCTGGGTCTTTTCACGGTTAACGGCCGGTTGGTAGACATGGGTCCGCATGGACTCGTCACGTTTTACAAGCCCTTTTTCATGCATAATCTGCATTAATTTAAGGGTGGTGGTGTATCCCACATCTTTGGATTTGGCCAGTTCCTCGTGAACGTCACGAACGGTGGCCATATTTTTTGCCCAAAGGATGTTTAAGATCTCAAGTTCACTTTCTGTTGGTTTTACGTATTTCGCGGCCATAGCAAAATATTTTCCTTACGAATATACGACCGATTTCGTATAAGGTAACAAAGGAAAGCATATTTAGGATTTATTAACAGTGTTTAACGATGGATGGTTAATGAGCACGGTGAATGGTGAAAAGTCAGGGGGGCAGCGGGCAACACAACAAGATAATTTCATTATTTCTAATACGAGCGTAAACCGTTTTTCTTCCAGGATGCATATGATCCGCTGGGGTGAAGAAAGCCCATAAACCGGGTGCATAAGGGATTTAGTAGGAAGGGGAACGCACCGAGACCAAGTCTGGATGAGGAATTACGGAGAAGGAACCCGGGAGGAACCAGGGAGTTACTCTACTGTATCTCCTCTATATGTCCACTATATCTCCACTGTAACTCCACTATAGGGGTTTCATCCAAAGGTTTAAGTGTTCAAATTTCTAAATTCTCGCGGTTGAGAGGCTGAAAATAAAAGTCCCCGCCTAAGCAGGAGCGGGGAGCTTTTTTTGTCTCTCACAAAGCAGAACTATCTTAAATAAATTGTATTCGATGGATTGTTTGCGGGTGCGGATGACATAATAGACTGTACAGGTTTCGAATTCGCTGCACGGATACCAGATTTTTTTATGTCTTTATTTTCATAAATGTGTGCAAGGGTGGGGGCAATCACCAAAGACACAATAGACATTAGTTTAATAAGTATGTTCATTGAAGGCCCGGAAGTGTCCTTGAAAGGGTCGCCAACGGTGTCTCCTGTAACAGAGGCCTTGTGTGGTTCTGAGCCTTTGTAGAATTTATGGCCATTGATCTCGGCACCTTTTTCAAAGCTCTTTTTGGCATTATCCCAGGCACCACCCGAATTATTTTGGAACATTCCCATCAAAACTCCGCTCACGGTGGCGCCAGCAAGGAAGCCACCCAGGGCCTCGGGGCCAAGCAGGAATCCCATAATAAGAGGAGCGACAATGGCAATGGAACCGGGAGCCAGCATCTTCCGGATGGAAGCTTCCGTTGAAATGGCCACACATTTATCATATTCCGGTTTACCCTTTCCTTCCATAATTCCGGGAATCTCCCTGAACTGGCGGCGAACCTCCTCGACCATGGCCATAGCAGCCTTACCTACCGCCTGGATGGCCAAAGAAGAAAAGAGGAAAGGCACCATTCCACCCACAAATAAACTTGCGAGTACATTGGCTTTGTAGATATTGATTCCTTCCATATAGTAGCCATTGGTGTTGATCACACCGACGTAAGCTGCGAACAGGGCGAGGGCCGTTAGGGCAGCCGAGGCAATGGCAAAACCTTTACCTGTTGCGGCTGTTGTGTTACCGACAGCATCGAGCGTATCTGTCTTTTCACGAACGTCTTTTGGAAGCTCACTCATTTCCGCGATACCACCTGCGTTATCGGCAATAGGTCCAAAGGCATCAATCGCCAATTGCATGGCTGTAGTTGCCATCATACCGGCAGCCGCGATAGCTACCCCGTATAAACCTGCAAAAGCAAAAGAGCCATAGATACCACCCGCTAATACGAGTATCGGCAGGAGAGTAGATTCCATACCCACAGCCAGGCCACCAATTACATTGGTAGCATGACCAGTTCCGGACTGACGAACGATGGTCAATACGGGCCGTCTTCCCATGGCCGTGTAGTATTCAGTGATGATACTCATTAAGGTTCCGACTACCAGGCCTACAGCGATGGCTGCGAAAACGTCCATCTTGCTGAAAGGGAAGTTTCTTAAGGTCATTGTTTCATCCGGCAACAGGTAGTTCACCAGGAAATAGGACGCTATTGCCGTTAATACTATGGAGCCCCAATTGCCCATGTTCAATGCTCTTTGTACAACCGTGGTGCTGATTCCCGAAGAATCGCTTATACGGACAAACCAGGTTCCGACAATGGAAAACAAAATTCCAACACCGGCAATCAACATCGGTAATAATATAGGAGAGAAACCATTGAAGCCATCATTCAAAGGGCCACCGGCGCCATTTGTGACTTCGTGACCGAGGACGATTGTTGCTAGCACCGTAGCAACGTAAGAACCGAAAAGATCGGCACCCATACCGGCAACGTCACCAACGTTATCACCTACGTTATCGGCAATGGTGGCTGGGTTGCGAGGATCGTCCTCAGGAATACCGGCTTCCACTTTACCAACCAGGTCAGCGCCAACGTCGGCAGCTTTTGTATAGATACCACCACCTACACGGGCAAACAAAGCGATGCTTTCAGCACCAAGCGAAAACCCTGTCAATACCTCGATAGCCTTCGTCACCTCATGCGAAGTAGAAATGACGCCGGGCGCAAATATTTTAAGAAGGACGATAAACAGTCCACCCAAACCTAAAACGGCAAGGCCGGCAACGCCCATTCCCATTACGGAACCGCCGGTGAAGGAGACTTGTAAAGCTTTTGATAAAGAGGTACGGGCTGCATGGGCCGTGCGAACATTTGCCTTAGTGGCAGCTTTCATTCCAATGTAACCTGCAAAAGCACTAAAGACGGCACCGATTAAAAATGCGATAGCTATTGACCAATGGGACTCCTTATTACTATATCCCATGTAAGCAAGAAGAAGTGCTACAATGATTCCAAAATAGGTGAGAATTTTCCATTCTGCCCTTAGAAAGGCCATAGCGCCTTCGGCTATGTAATTTCCTATTTCCTGCATGCGCTCGGTACCAGGATCCTGCTTGCTTACCCAAAAGAACTTCCAAATCGTGTACAACAATCCAATTAGTCCCATCAACGGAACCAAATACATAAACTGATCAAACTTCATACTGTGTTTGGTTAGATTTTGTGGCGGCAAAGATAGGGGTTGAGGTGGATTTTGGATGAGCGCGCAAAATTAACTCCAGATGAGTTCAATTTGAATGTAACAAACGTTACAAATGCTGATGAGCGATTGTGAATCAGTGATATCGGTGGCTATCAATTTCCTTCGAAATAATAGCATTGATATCGGTTCTGGCACCTGCCAACAAGTAAACAGAAGTGCCTCGTTCCCGCGAATACGGATTATTGTTTTTTCCGGCCAAAGCAATGGAATCGAACCACGGTCTTTCTCTTGTTCGACCGGGATCGTCATCATCGGATTCCTGCACCAGTATGATGTTTTTTATGGGCCGGTCCAGCGGGACCCAATTGATGTAGTCGGCATTCATCGACACCGCGTTGATGTTTCTGAATCGAGAATAATAATTGATGGCCCCGGCTTCTCCATAATTATCACAATAAATAATGGTATTGTATTTATCGGGTATCCTTGCGTAAGTGGAATCTACAATTCTTGCAATGTCGGACCATCCGGTCATGTCGGCAAAGTCCTGCGGAAGGTCATGGTCTTTTCCGTCTTCCCACCTCAGTAAGCCAAAGTCCTTGTAAACCTTGTTGTTGTTCTTTATCGCTGCCGGGCTCTTAATCGGGAAGGCAAGAAAGAACATCGGAACGAATAGGACTAATACAAGAACGAGAGAAAAGGGCCGCCAATACCTGGCGCGTCCCGCTGCAAACAGGTGTTCGAAATAGACAGAGCCAAAACCAATCAAGACAGGATAGAGCCCGAGAGCGTAGTAGCTTTTCGCTTTCAAAAAAAGATAGAGCGCAATGACGATAACGTGACTCCAAAGAACAAAGCGATACTTTTTAAAAGCGGGATAGATCAATAGGCCAATAAGACCGGCAAAAACAATAAAAAAGGAATTGATGAAAAAAAGAAGTTGCTCTTTCAGGAAGTTGGCTCTCTTTACGTTCACCAGTTGCGTCCTGGTCAATTCGTCGAGCTGGTGAAAGGTGGGAAAGTTATTGTTGATCTGCCAGAGGATATTTGGAAGAATGATAATTAACCCGAGCAATGCAGCGATGTATAAATCCTTTTGCAAAAAAATCTTTCTTTGTGTGAACAGGAGACCCGGGAGAACTCCGATGACAAGAAAAACAATGTTGTACTTGCTCAATACCCCGAAACCGATGATAACGCCGAGCCAATAGAGCCACTTGCGGCTATTGGTGTTGATATACTTTATTAATGCAAAATAGGTGAGGGTCCAGAATAGAATATCGAGCGAGTTAGGTTGATAGAGAATATTAACGCGGAGAAGGACAGAAAATAGGAGTGCCAGTACGCTTAATAGCAAGGCAAAAAACTTCCCGTTAAGTTCTTCAACTATTTTCCAAACCACTACAATTGTAAGTGTGCCGAATAAGGCAGGAAAGAATTTGACCCAGAATACGCCGCCTCCCAGGAGATTGATCAGGTAGGAGATCCATGACGTTACCGGTGGAACGGAAATGTAACCCCATGCGAGATGTTTACCCTGGTCGAGGTGCAGGAATTCATCCCTTTGCAAATCATAAACAGGATGGATAAGAATGAATTGAAGGACCACTTTGATGACAAGGATCACGAGGAAAAGGAGAAGGGTTTTCTTCATGTTTACCAGCTTTCGGTTTGTTGCAGTGTAAGGTAATCGTTGCGACCGAAGGTCAGGTAATAGAAGAGCAGGAGAAAGACAGGGAGAATTAACCAGATCGTATATTCAGCGTGATATACTCTTCTTAAAATCAGGCTAAGGATGACAAGCACCAATGCTATCGGCATGATAATATTGGAATGCCTGAAGCCTGACAGTTTGAAATATCTCTTTTCTTCATTCGAAAGGGAAAATTCGATTTCCCGGCTGCCACACCAGTCAATCTTTGCTTTTAAAGAGTGATTGCCGTCAGGTATTTCAAAAGATTTTACTTCCCCATTGGCAACTGTACCCAACTTCTGCCCGTCGAGAATAATCGCAAATTGCCGAAAGCGGTTGTTCCATTCCTGTTTGCGACTGATGATGATCTTGCCCATAAGCGTTGTGTGTATTACCCATCAAATTAATGATGAATAAGCAAAAGGGACAAAGATCGTCGACGAAAGGTCAAATATTGTAAATAATTGAGCATCTGTGCGAGGTGAATTCCCGTCTTATCCAAAATAAAAACCCCGGGATTTCCGGGGTCAAATACTATTCGCGTTCCGGAGTGCCGGCATTGCTTTCTCCCGAACCTTCATCACTCAATTCTCTTGTCCGGTAGTTGTTCCAATGACCACCGCCCTGTGGGTTCTGATCCTCTTTGCGCTGGTCTTGGGTGTGTTGTGACTGCCCACCCTGGTTTCCTGTTTGAGTTTGTTCTTTTGAATCACCAGTCTGCTGTTGCTGGTTCCTTTCGTTCTCTGCCATTGTTAAAGATTTAAATGATATAATTAAGTTGAATACCACAACAATTATGCTCAATCAGTTTGTAGCTAAAACAGTTGGGGAAATGACCGCGGTCATAGTTTTCAGAAAGGAGTGCTTTTAACTTTAATCAGATCTTGATTTTCTTACCTTAAAATCTGCTGTATGAATTACGTTGAACGAATAGAGCATTGGGGCGAAGCACACCATCCAAAATGGCTGGATTTTGTACGTATAGCCCTTGGAATATTCCTCTTGTTGAAAGGGGTGGAGTTTGCCGATAACATGAACAAACTTTTGAACCTCATGAGCGGTTTGCCATTTGGTAATTTCATGATGATCATGGTGGCGCACTATGTATTGGCCGCCTACATGCTTGGCGGTGTGTTGTTGGCAACCGGGTTGTTGACCCGCTTTGCTTGCATCATAAATTTGCCCGTAGTACTCGCTGCCCTCTTTATGAATGTTTTCCACCAGTTTTCAGAAGAGACAGCCGTTGTAGTCATTCTTGTGCTGCTCGTTTATTTCCTTGTCATAGGTAGCGGTCGATGGTCACTAGATTGGTACGTGAATAAGGAGTATGAGAGAAGAATGCACCATGAGAGGGATTTTTATTAATGAGTAATGAGTGGTGAGTGGTGAGTGGTGAGTAATGACCTCATCGGTTGCACATGGGCGCACAGGTTCCCTAAAAAGAGAAAGAAGAAACGCTTAACGAACCTGTTTGGTGGGTTAGCGATTAACGGAGCCCATCATGGCTTCGGGGTAACGTGTACCTGAGGCTGCTCCCTTTGGAATTATTGCGTCTATCTCATCCAGCTCTCCTGCTGTCAGCTTTACATTCAAAGCACCCATATTTTCATCGAGATATTTAATGTGTTTTGTACCGGGAATAGGAAAAATATTGTCGCCTTGCGCCAGGACCCATGCCAACGCCAACTGTGCTGCGGAACAGTTTTTCTTCTTTGCCATTTCTTCGATCTTGTGAACAAGCTCAATGTTCTTCTGGAAGTTGTCGCCCTGGAAACGTGGAGAGAAACGACGATAGTCGTTGGCTTCAAAATCTTCGAACTTTTTAATCTGACCTGTAAGAAATCCTCTGCCGAGAGGACTGTAGGCAACAAAGGCAATTCCTAAGTCTCTACATGTTTGAAGGACGCCCTCTTCAGGATCCCGGGTCCATAAGGAATACTCACTCTGCAAGGCTGTTATCGGGTGGACGCCATGTGCTTTCCGAAGTGTTTCAGCATTTACCTCACTTAAACCTATTCCCCTTATCTTGCCTTGCTTCACTAAATCGGCCATTGCACCCACCGTCTCTTCAATAGCTGTGTCAGGGTCTTTACGATGCAAATAATAAAGATCGATCACTTCGACGTTAAGCCGCTTCAAACTCTGCTCGACGGCCGACCGTACATATTCCGGCTTGCCGTTGATACCACGCCTGGTGGGATCATTTGGATCTCGAACAATACCAAATTTCGTGGCAAGTGTAACCTTATTTCTGAAGTCTTTGATGGCCTTACCGACGAGTATCTCGTTTGTGTAGGGCCCATACATGTCAGCCGTATCGAAGAATGTAATGCCCGACTGGAAAGCATGATGAATGACTTTGGTAGATTCCTCATCATTGCGCTTGCCATAAAAATCACTCATACCCATACAACCTACTCCGAGTTCCGATGCTTGCAATCCCTGGCTTCCCAATGCTTTTATTTTCATACAGCGAATTTGAAGCAAAGATCATAGAGAATTCTTTGCCGGGAACTCAGCTAGAGGAAAAAAGTAAAAGACCTTAGTGGCGGAGATAATAGCCTCGCGAGCACTACACAGCAAATCGGTTACGATTAGGTTCACACAGTTGAAGTAAGTAAAAAAGGGACGGTTGATACCTGCTATTCTTTTTCGTACCGGAATCGTACCATAGCATTCTTCTGTTCAGTCGAGGTAATACTTACCTCGTAGCGCTTGTCACCGTCCTGGACGATCATCAATGAAGTATTTGGTGGAATTCTTCCCATATTCTCTGCAACCATTACCAGGACGTGATCAGGATTACTCTCATCCAGTTTCAGGTTTACCGTAATGGGTTGGGTTGACAAACCTTTACTTGAAACGATAGGCTTGCCATCGAGGTAAACAGATATAGTGTCGCCGTCTACTTCACCATTATCGTAGAGGCGAACACTGATATTTTCATGATTAACAATCACCGTGCGTACCAGGTGATTTTCCCTTGACCGTGTAGTGGCAGGTATGGTTATAGCGGGAATCTCTTTTGGCTTTTCAACAGCTACTGTGGTCGTCCTCCTGGC
>DATDNL010000432.1:0-2730 GCA_036518315.1 Flavisolibacter sp.
AGCCGTTCAGGGCTTTTGTTGCGGATAAGCTTCCCGACAGTCAACTCAATCGAGGTTTCATCATGCAAAGCTTAATGATTGGACTCGGCGGAAGTATTGCATCCGCACTGCCGTGGCTACTTCGAAATTTCCTGGGAATGAAGAATACAGCAGCAAAGGGAGTCATTGCTGATAATGTGAAGGTCTCCTTTTATATTGGCGCTTTCTTCTTTTTGGCTGCAGTGCTTTATACGGTATTCACCTCGAATGAATATCCTCCTGCGGATGTTGGTTTCAAAGACAAGGTTAAGGAATCGAACAAAGGCTTTGGCGGTGGTATCAAAGAGATATTTTCATCAATCAGGGAAATGCCACCGCGCATGCGAATCGTATCGTTGGTACAGTTTTTCACGTGGCCTGGTTTGTTCTTAATGTGGTTCTACTATGCTATTGCGGTTGCGTACCACGTGTTTGGAGCAAAGACAGATACCGACCCGGCATTCGGAGACGGGAAGGATTTTGCAGGACTCACGCTCGCCTTCTACAATGTTATTACTTTCCTTTTCGCATTCATTCTTCCATCGATAGCGGATAAGTTGGGCAGGAAAACGACCCATGCGCTGTGCCTTCTAATCGGGGCAGCAGGCCTGATCAGTGTGGCTTTCGTGCAGGATAAAAACGTGTTGTTTGCCTGTATGACTTGTGTCGGGATCGCGTGGGCAAGTATTTTATCCATGCCGTATGCTATGCTGGGAAGCGTTATTCCTCCAGCGAAGGTTGGGATCTACATGGGGATATTCAACTTCTTCATTGTACTCCCGGAGATAATGGCTTCACTCGGTTTTAAATACTTAATGAAGTACGTGTTGAACAACGATATGATGCTTGCTGTGCAGCTGGGGGGTGTTCTTATGGCGCTGGCAGCAGTCATTTGTTTTGTTTTCATTAAAGAGCGAAAGGACGAAAAGGTCGACGAAGGCCTTGTATCTGAATTGGAAATCAGGGAAGAAAGATCTGTATAAATATGAAAAAGCTTCTTGCATTCGTTATTTGCATCGTAACTATTCAATTTTCATTTGCCCAAACAAATATAGAAGTCTATCCCACCAACTGGTGGGTTGGAATGAAGAATCCCAAACTGCAATTGATGTTGCGGGGAGAGGGAGTTGGTTCCTCTGCTGTCAGTATAAACTATCCGGGCGTTAGGGTCACAAAAATAAATAAGGTTGAGAATGGGAATTACTTGTTTGTTGACCTAACTATTTCAAAAGCGACAAAACCCGGAAGTATTCCCATTCGTTTGTCGAATGGAAAAACAATTCCTTTTGAATTAAAGGCTCGTCGTTCCGGCAATGGAACAGCATTTGCACAAGGTGTGCGTTCGCAAGACCTGATCTACCTGATCATGCCTGACCGATTTTCTAATGGGGATTACAGCAATGATAGATTGCCTCAATACAAGGACCAGTCGCTGAACCGTGATTCCATGTATCACCGGCATGGCGGCGATATACAAGGAGTAATCAATCACCTGGACTATTTAAAAGACCTGGGAGTAACGACGGTATGGCTGACTCCCATTCTCGAGAACGACATGCCGAACCGGACCGAACACGGTTATGCGATCACGAATCATTATAAGGTCGATGAACGTCACGGTGGAAGTGCTGCGTATGAGAAGCTGAGCGACGAATTGCATAAACGAGGAATGAAGCTGATACAGGATGCTGTGTACAATCACGTCGGGCTGTACAATTTTCTCGTACAGGATCCGCCAATGAAAGACTGGTTGCACCAATGGCCGAAATACACGCAAACGAATTATAAGGACCAGACCATTTTCGATCCGCATGGCTCCAAAGAACAAAAGAAGATCATGGAGGACGGGTGGTTCACCCGTTCCATGCCAGATCTGAACCAAGGCAATCCTTATGTTGCCAACTTCCTTATTGAGCATGCTATCTGGTCCGTAGAAGAATTCGGAGTGGATGGGTGGAGAATTGACACTTACATCTACAATGACCTCAACTTCATGAACAGATGTAACCAGGCGCTGTTAGATGAATATCCAAAGATCACCATGTTCGGAGAGACCTGGGTGCATGGTACAGCGAACCAATCTTATTTTGCCCGCAATACTATCAACGTACCTTTTAAAAGTAATCTTATTGGAGTAACTGATTTCCAGGCTTTGTTTTATGGTATCACTCCCGCACTTACGCAGAACTTTGGTTGGACCGACGGGGTGAACAAACTTTACGAAACGCTGTCAAACGATTTCCTGTACCAGGATCCCTCCAATAATGTTGTATTCCTCGACAATCATGACATGACTCGCTTCCTTTCAACCGTCAATGAAGACGTTGATAAATTGAAAATGGGAATTGGTTGGCTGATGACGACACGTGGCGTTCCTGAAATGTATTATGGAACAGAAATACTGTTGAAGGGCGTTTCAGATCCGGATGGCAAAGTGCGACAGGATTTCCCTGGTGGCTGGAAAGAAGATCCGCAAAATAAGTTCACTGCACAGGGTAGGAGTGAGAAGGAAAATGAAGTCTTCAACTGGACGAGAACTATTGCCAACTTCCGTAAGACGTCATCCGCCATTAAGACTGGAAAGCTAATGCAGTACGCGCCGGACGACTGGGTCTATACGTACTTCCGCTATGATGATAAGCAAACCATCATGGTTGTGATGAACACGAGTAACGAAGAGAAAACAGTCGATGCAAACAAGTTTTCCGAAAG
>DATDNL010000433.1:0-7705 GCA_036518315.1 Flavisolibacter sp.
AAAACCTAAAAAAAGCATAAAATGAGAAAGAATCTATTCCGCTTAGCAGTATTAGCAGCGATTGCCGCACCTTTCTTCGGTACGGCCCAAAGCCCAGACAAAGAGTTTTACCTCCGTCCTTCCTATTGGAGACCTTATGACTACAGGGGTATCAATGTGTTCGAAACTTCAAAAGCACCTGATACCATTCCATTCGAAGGTGTAAGAGTCCGTTTCGGTGCCGGTTTTACACAACAATATCAAAACCTGAAGCATTCAAATACAAGTGCAAACAACTGGCAGACTACCAACAAACTGTATCCGTTACAGCCTGGTTTCATGACTGCTCAAGCTGACCTCTTTACAGATGTTCAACTTGCTGATGGTATTCGTTTGAACGTGACTACTTACCTTTCTGCACGTCACCACAATGAAGCATGGGTAAAAGGTGGTTATATCCAATTCGACAAACTTCCTTTCAAAGGACAGTTCTGGGATAACTTGATGAAAATAGCTACAATCAAAGTGGGTCACATGGAAATCAACTACGGTGATGAGCATTTCCGTCGCCCAGATGGTGGTCACACGCTTCAAAGCCCATTCATGGAAGGCAACATCATGGACGCTTTCGCAACTGAAATCGGTGGTGAAGTTTACCTGCAAAAGAATGGTTTATTCGGAATGCTGGGTGTTACCAACGGTATGATTAAAGGTAATGTAGACTCAACTTACAAAACTGTCCAGGATGACAATACAAAAAGAGCTCCTTCCATCTACCTGAAAGGTGGACTTGACAAACAATTGGGCGTTGTTCGCTTGAGAGTAACAGGTAGCTATTATCATAACAGCAGCTCTGCAGCAAGTGGTCTGACTTTATATGGTGGCGACCGTACCGGTTCTAACTACCAAAACGTAATGGAAAAAGTTCCTTATGGTACTGCTCTTCCTGCTTCTACAGCCGTTGCCTTCTCAGGCCGTTTCAACCCTGGTTTCTCTAAGAAAGTCAATGCTTTCATGTTCAATACCTTCCTGAAAGCGAAAGGCTTAGAGTTCTTCGGTACTTACGAAACTGCACAAGGACGCACCAAGACTGAAACAACCGAAAGAAAAGCAAACCAATTAGCAGGTGAACTGATCTATCGTTTTGCTCAGGACAGACTTTATGTAGGTGCACGCTATAACACTGTAACTGCAAGATTGAATGGTTTCACTAGCGATGTAAAAGTAGACAGGGTTGCCGGTGCAGCTGGTTGGTTCTTAACAAGAAACGTACTGTTGAAAGCTGAAATAGTTGAACAGAACTACAAAGATTTCCCTGCTTCCGATTATCGCGCAGGTGGTAAATTCAATGGTTATGTAATCGAAGCTGTTGTTGGTTTCTAAGAAAAACATCAGATAAAAAAACAAGAAAAGGCGGGCATTTTGCCCGCTTTTTTTATGTGCAATGAAAAACAGATCGTGACGGACGACAGGATTTTGATATTAAAAAGAGTTTAAATTCGCTGCACTTTAGAACCTAACACTTATGAGAACTATTTTGTTCCTGTGCTTCGCTGCTCTAAGTCAACAGTTATTTGCACAGGATAAGACTTTTACCGGTTTTTACATCACTGAAATGCATGACACGGTAAAAGGGTCATTTCCCAAATACAACCAGTGGAGCAAGAATCCCGATAAAGTCGATTTCCTGCCCGCCGGAAGTTCGAAATTGATGCAGATTACCCCGTCTAATTGCCTGAAGTTCGTCATTGACAACTATGATGAATATATTGCTTACGTTGGAAAACGGTTGATCAACCCGATTGACGACAATGAAGCCATTGAAAACCGGGGCAGTTTTGACTACAATTATAGGGACAGTATCACTGCCGTTTTTTTGCGTCTTGCTATAAAAACTCCCCAATGTTCGCTCTTTGTTTTAAACGATAATATACGTACCAACCTGTTTTACCAGCTGCCCGGTCAGCCTTTGCAGGAGCTGAAGTACAAAAAATATTTTGATGAAAACAACCTTCACGAACTCCCGGAATACCGCCAGCAGTTAAATAACCTTTTCCCAAACGAAATAACAGAAAAGAAGCTCTCAACGGAGCTTGAACAGCTTACCTACTCTGAAGATGCTGTATCAGAATTTCTTCAAAAGTTGTTTTCAGTGAAGAAGGCAAAACCGTCAAAACGGAACACCGCCGCCGGATGGGTGATCAATGCAGGCGTATCTGCCAATTCTTTAAAGGCAACCGGCGACGACTTTCTCGAGACCCGTGTTAGCTATGCAACCAGTTATGCACCTTATTTGGCCGTTGGCTATTTCCTTCCTTTTCAAAGAAACTTCAGCCGATATTTTGTTTATTCCCAGGTTCGTTTTTACCAATATAAGAACACGGGTAGCGAGGCCAGTGTAACCTTGTTAAACAAGGTCACTTTTCAATCCGACCTTGTGATAGTTCCTCATCTGAACCTCGGTGTTAATGTTATCAACAAATCAAGTTTACGGGTGTTTCTGTACGCAGGCGCCGGCATAATGATTCTCAGGAACAATAAAGAAACGATCGACCTTTACCGGCTTTCAGATAATTCGCTTTATTCATCCGAAGAGTACAATTTGTCCCCAGCAACCGCTGCGGCAAATCTTTCCCTGGGCTTAGCCATGAAGAATAGGCTCGAATTGCTGCTGACCTATAACCTTCCGACAGACATCAGTAACTTTCCCGCCTATTCTGCGAAGCAATCGAGCTTCCAGGCAGGCTTGGGCTGCAAATTTGGAAGACACTAGGTATTCACCGTTGTTGTGAAATAAATTTGTGGGAGTTTGTCCAATCCCCTGCGATGCGTTTGTTATTGATAAAACATTCAGTAACACTTAAAACTTTAATTATGGACGAATTCATTTTAGTCTTCCGCCACCAGGATGGTAAAAAGGTCGCTTCTCCTGAACAAATGCAGATTTGGATGAAACAAACAATGGACTGGATTGGCAGTATTGCGGCCCAGAACAAATTCATTAGTGGCACGGGGCTACCTTTTGATGATGCAAGGGTGGTCACTAAAACGGCGACCGACAAGGTGGTTACGAACGGCCCGTTTGGTGACATTAAGGAAACCATCGGCGGTTTTGTCATGGTGAGAGCGGACTCAGTGGAGGAGGCCGTTGAATTTGCAAAAGGTTCTCCCGTCTTGCAGGGAGAAGGAAATAGTGTGGAAGTAAGAAAGATTGCAAAGAACGATGGTGTGCATTAGAAAACGAAAACAGTTTAGAACGAAATCAAGACTCCTCTGAGCAGGAGTTTTTTTTATGGCAGGCGCAGATCAGCTAATACCGCATTTGTTCCGGACGGAATACAGCAAGATTACTTCCGTACTGTGCAAACTATTTGGTATTGAACATGTGGAACTTGCCGAAGATATTGCCAGCGAAACCTTCCTTGCCGCAATGGAGAACTGGCCTTATAAGGGAGTGCCCGAGAATCCCGTTGCCTGGCTATATACCGTTGCGAAGAACAAGGCGAGGAATCATTTAAAGCGTGACCATCTCTTTGCTACTACAATAGCGAGCCAGATCTCACATAAACCGGGCAGGGAAGACTTCCCGGAAATTGACCTGTCGGACCGAAACATCGGTGACAGCCAGTTACAGATGCTATTTGCACTTTGCCATCCATCCATACCAGTGGAAGCTCAAATCGGCCTGTCGCTCCGGATTCTTTGCGGCTTTGGGATTGAAGAAATTGCCACAGCCTTCCTCACAAACAAAGAAACCATCAACAAACGCCTGTTTAGGGGAAGGGAAAGGCTGAGGCAGGAACAGGTGCCGATCGAATTGCCTTCAGCTATCGAGATCGAAAAGCGACTCGATACAGTTCTAACTACTTTATATCTCCTGTTCAACGAAGGGTATTATTCCGAAAGCCAGGAAAATGTACTGAGGGAAGACCTCTGTTTCGAAGCGATGCGACTTACCGAAATGCTTCTACAGAACGAACGAACCAATCTTCCGAAGGTAAATGCTCTACTTGCCTTGATGTGTTTTCATGCCTCGAGATTTGAAGCAAGAAGGGGAACTAATGGAGAATGGTTGCTTTACAATGAGCAGGACGAAACTAAATGGAACCAGGAACTCATTGCAAAGGGTGTCGATTTGTTTAGAAAAGCTTCACGGGGAAATGAGCTTTCAACCTTTCACCTGGAAGGAGGTATTGCCTATTGGCACACACAAAAGGCTGACACACCGGAGAAATGGGAGAATATATTACAGCTTTACAACTTGTTGCTACAAGTGCGGTACTCGCCTGTTGCCGCCTTGAACAGGACTTTTGCGCTTTCGAAGGCTCGTACCAAAGAGGAGGCGATTATTGAAGCAGAGAAACTGAAGCTGGTAGATAACCACTATTATTTTACGCTACTTGGAGAGCTCTACCAAAATATAGATAGCGAAAAAGCAATTAGCAACTTACAAAAGGCCCTGTCTCTCGCCAAAACGAAAATGGACCGGCAAATCATTGAGGAGAGGATTAGAAAGCTAACTGGCTCGTAATCAACCATAGTTGAGATTTTCGGCACCCGGTTGTTTGGATTAGGCGGCATAAAAAATAGAAAAGGCCAGATAGAAATCCAGCCCGATCCTTTTTCATAATTCCTTTGAACTTACTATTGATGTAATTCAGAAAATAATAGTTGCAACCCGTGAGGAAAATTCAGATATTTTTTTCCAGACATGTGTAAGCGGCCTCTACAGAAGCTCTTTCAGCTTATCGACGACACGATCCACTTCCTCTTTCGTGTTATACTTACTGAAAGAGAATCGAACCGTTACATACTTGTTACTCTTATTGAGGGCCTTCATTACGTGTGAGCCGATATCGGCCCCGCTGCTACAGGCCGAACCTCCTGATGCGCAAATGTTATTAATATCGAGGTTCATGAGCAGGAATTCCCCTTTTTCCGATTTCGGAAAGCAGACGCTTAATAAAGTATAAAGCGAATTGGGGCCATTATTAAAGCTCACCCCTTCAAAATTCCTCCTGAGTTGATCGGTCATGTAATGCCTAAGATCATCGATGTAGGTGCTCGTTTGCTCATAATCTCTCATGGCGATTTCCAAAGCCTTTGAGAAACCGACGATACCATAAACGTTCTCCGTACCGGCGCGCATGTTTCGCTCCTGGCCGCCGCCAAGGATAAAGGGTTTGATCTTGACATTCTCATTTACATACAAAACCCCCACTCCTTTTGGACCGTGAAATTTATGGCTGGCTGCCGAAATGAAATGAACGTACAATTCGCTTAAGTTAATGGGGTAATGTCCGACAGTTTGCACACAGTCCGAATGGAAAATGGCGGCGTATTTCTGGCAAAGCTCACCGACTTTCTTTATAGGAAGCAAAACACCGATTTCATTATTCGCATGCATCAGGGTAACGAGGCATTTTTTGCCAAGGGCGCTGTATTCAGCAAGTTGATCCTCCAGGTTCTGCAGGTCAACATGTCCATCTTCTTTAAGCGCGACAAAACTGGTTGTGATGTGCCTGTCGTGCGCAAAAAACTCCGCCGTGTGTAATACCGCATGGTGCTCAATAGGTGAGGTGATAATATGCGTACATCCAAGATCACGAATGGAAGTTTCTATGGCAGTATTGTCACTTTCTGTCCCTCCACTTGTGAAGAAGATCGTTCCCGGCTTAACGCCCAAAAGTTTTGCTACAGTTTTTCTCGCGCTTTCAATTGCCAGCCTGGTTTCCCGACCATAAGAGTAGATGGACGAAGGATTACCAAAATGATTTGTCAGGTATGGAAGCATTGCATCCAAAACTTCCTTATCCAACGGCGTAGTAGCCGCATTGTCGAAATAGATACGTGTGTCCACTTCATTTGCCGCCGCAGTGGATCTCGATATGTTAACTGTTTGTTCCATTCAATCTGTTTTCTGAGAACTCAAAAACATTGGCTAGTTTGTAATCGTAGTTTCATTCTTTCTTCCGGAATCACAGTGTCGATTCCAGTGGAGTCTCACGCCCGAGAGAACATATGATAGCAACAAAGCCTATGCAAAAATAAATACTCCTGGCTCTTTAAAACGTGAAAACACAATTAGTTTTGATGTTATTCATAATCAGCAGAATGTTAATACTATTGCGTGCCTCAACAATAAATACTACATTCATGGAATTGCTAATTTCGGTCTTATGAAAACGGCTGGCCTAACAACAACAATACTACTCCTGTCTTGTCTTTTTGCTTTCGCGGGCTTTTCGCAAAGCAATTGGAAGCTGGCAAAGAGCAAAGAAGGCATACAGGTATACCAGCGGGATTCTAAATTCTCAAGTTACAAGAGCATTAAAGTAGAATGCACCCTGCAAGGCAGTTTCGATAGGCTTATCGCGATCATCAACAACGTCAACCAGTACAAGGATTGGGTTTATAATAACAGGTCGACTTCTCTTCTGAAGCGAGTAAGTCCTTATGAATTCTATTACTATACGGAAACCTTTCTGCCCTGGCCATTGGACAACCGGGACGCCGTAATGCACACGAGGATCACGAAGGAAAACAACAATAGTATTTTAAAGATTAATTCTGTCGCCGTTCCGGGCTACGTACCGCTGAAAAGCGACAAAGTAAGAATCACTCGTTCTGACATCAACTGGCTGGTGACAAAGGCTTCGGCCAATTCCATCCATATTGTGTATACCTTCGAAACCGACCCCGGTGGAAATGTCCCTTCGTGGCTGGTAAACAGCTTTGCAGATAAGGGGCCTTTTGAGAGCTTCAAGGCCCTGGCCACATTGTTGAAATAGCGGGTGGTGAACTAGTTGTAAGGGCTAATCGTTCTCTTCCAATTCATCCATGATTTCCTGGCTAGGTTTCACCAACACTTTATCGATGCGATGGCCATCCATATCGATCACTTCTATGTCAAAACCCCTCCATTTGAGTTTGTCGCCTGTTTGGGGAATTCGCTCTAATTCGTGAAGCACGCAGCCGGCAAGCGTGTCAAAAGAATACTCTTCCTCGCTCGCCCAGTCCGCCTTATCAAACCGGCTGAGGAAATCGTAAAAAGGAATTTGCGCATCTACGAGGAAGGTGCCGTCTTCTCTTTCCACTATTTCATAGTCTTCAATACCGGTCTGCGGTATCTCACCAACGATCGCCTCCAAAATATCATTCAGGGTGATCATACCCTGGAGGCTCCCATACTCGTCGACGATAAAACATGAATGCTGTTTGGTTTCCTTGAACCTCTCCATCACCTGGTAGGCCGTGTTGTTTTCAGGAACAAACATGGCTGGCTGAACGATGTCTTTGAACTTGGTAAAGTCATCGATAATGTAAAGGTCTTTGATGGAAACCATTCCTTTGATGTTATCAATACTTCCATCGCAAATGGGGTAAACGGAATGCGGTTCTTTTAAAATCTTGTCGCGTACGATTTCTTCATTGTCGTTAAGGTCGAACCAGATTACATCGCTGCGGTGGGTCATCAGCGAAGTAATGTTGCGATCACCGAGGTGGAAGATCCGTTCTATTAGTTCCTTTTCTTCTTCTTCGATGCTACCCGACTCAGTGCCCTCATTAATGATCGCCTTTATCTCGTCTTCGGTTACCGTTTCATCCTTTGTCTTATTGATCTTGAATATCTTGAAAAAGAGATTGCTTGTCTTATTCAATAGCCAGACAATAGGATGTGTAAAACGGGCAAATCCCCGCATAGGTCCGGCGACGATTTTGGCGA
>DATDNL010000434.1:0-6232 GCA_036518315.1 Flavisolibacter sp.
ACCAAATGGCCTTCGCCTCCCTTGTCTTTCCCGGTGCTGTGCACACCCGTCTTCACCATTCCCTGGGAGCGTATCACCTGATGGGCTTAGCCCTAAATGAGTTGAAGAACAAGGGCATCGAGATCACCCGCGAGGAGGAACAGGGAGCAAAGATTGCCATACTTCTTCACGACATAGGCCACGGCCCCTACTCGCATGCGCTCGAGAAGCGCCTGATTAAAGCCGTCCACCATGAGGACATTTCCATTCTGATACTCCAGTTGCTGAACGAACAGTTCAGTGGCCAGTTGCAGCTTGCTATTGACATCTTCACCGGCGTTTATAGAAAGCGCTTCCTGCATCACCTGATATCGGGACAGTTAGATGTTGACCGTTTAGACTATCTCACGCGGGACTCATTTTTCACAGGTGTGATAGAAGGAGCCGTCGGCTACGACCGGATCCTAAAGATGCTTACCGTCCATGAGGGTGACCTGATGATTGAAGAAAAGGCCATCTATACCGTCGAGAAGTTTCTTGTATCCCGGAGACTTATGTACTGGCAGGTCTACCTCCACAAAACCGTCATTGCAGCCGAAAAGATGCTGGTAAACATCATTGAAAGGGCGCAGGAACTGATCGCTAACGGCATCGAGCTACAGGCTGCCTCCAACAATCTGAACTTCTTTCTAAAAGAGCACAAGCCGGGCGACAACTTCGTCAGGCATCTTGAAAAGTTTGCCCAACTGGACGACACCGATGTCATGTGCACCATCAAAAACTGGTGCGGCCACTTCGATCCTGTACTCGGCCGTCTTTGCAAAGGCCTCGTTGACCGAAAATTGCTTAAAGTCAAGTTGCAGGGTGAACCTTTTGATCCCTTGTTAGTTACAGCTTTAAGAAATGATGTCGCTGAAAGGTTAAAAATAGCACCCGGTGAAGCGAGCCATCTCGTGTTTACGGGCGAGGCGGTCAACACGACCTACAACCCCTATGATGAACATATTAAGATCTTATACAAGGATGGAACTGTTTCGGATATATCAAAAGTCGACAACGCGCTTATCCACCAGCAGGTATCCTCCCCTGTTAAAAAATATTACCTTTGTTACCTTAGATAAGAATAAAATATGATGCACATCCGTTTTATTGGTATCTATTTGTGACACCGATTTGAAGAACCAAACAATTTTATGCAGTTTACAGCCACTCAGATCTCTATACTGGTTAATGGGAAAATTGAAGGGAATGCCGACGCCGCCGTTAGCGCATTTGGAAAGATTGAGGAAGCCGAGCAAGGTCAACTGAGTTTTCTGGCTAATCCCAAGTACGAAGATCACCTGTACACGACAAATGCTTCAATCGTGATCGTAAATGATGGGTATGAGCTCAAACAACCTGTAAAAGCCACTCTTATCCGCGTAGCCGACGCTTATTCTGCCTTCGCCCAACTATTGGGAAAGTACCAGGAAATGGTAACTCAACAGTTAAAGGGTATTCAACAACCAAGTTTTATCGCTTCCTCTGCCAAATTGGCTACCGATGTCTATGTGGGAGCTTTCAGCTATATAGGTGAGAATGTCAAGATCGGCAAGAACACCAAGGTGTTTCCCAATTGCTTCATCGGTGACAACGTGGTCATTGGCGAGAATTGCATCATTCACCCCGGGGTGAAGATCTACCACGATTGCATTCTCCATAATTACGTAACCGTTCATGCCGGGACGGTGGTCGGCTCAGACGGCTTTGGCTTCGCACCACAGGCCGATGGCTCGTTTAAAAAGGTTCCACAAATTGGCAATGTAGTTATCGAAGACAATGTAGAAATCGGCGCCAACACCACCATCGACCGTGCAACAATGGGTTCTACCTGCATACGCCTTGGTGCCAAACTGGACAACCTCATCCAAATTGCTCACAATGTTGAAGTTGGTGAAAGCACCGTCATTGCCGCCCAGGTTGGTGTATCAGGCTCAACCAAAATAGGAAAGAATGTAATGATCGGTGGTCAGGCCGGCCTCGTCGGCCACATACAAATTGCCGATGGCTCCAAAATCAATGCTCAAAGTGGTGTTAGCAAATCATTGAAAGAGCCATATAGTGCTGTCACCGGTTCCCCGGCAGGCGATTACACAAACTCACTAAGAAGCCAGGCTGTATTCCGCAACCTCCCTCAATTGGAAAAGAGAGTTCAGGAATTAGAAGAATTGGTTAAACAGCTAATGGCTGAAAAAGTAAACAGCCTCTAAGTAATAGCACCTATTTGTTATCCATTATTTTTTCCACATCTTGCTTGCTGGCTTGATTTTATAGCTGCTATAATTGCTTGCTAATAAGATTTGCT
This sequence comes from Flavisolibacter sp., assembly GCA_036518315.1. Classification (GTDB taxonomy): domain Bacteria; phylum Bacteroidota; class Bacteroidia; order Chitinophagales; family Chitinophagaceae; genus Flavisolibacter. The sequence continues at coordinate 2,324 of DATDNL010000434.1, forward strand.
GACGGTTCATCTCCCCGGAGTTTACTTTGTTCAATTAAGGTTGCTATCATGGCTCGTGTGTTCAACATTTGTTTCAGTCATAAAGAGAAAACGTACAGTGCGCTAGTTTCAATAAATGGTAATGACGACGCTTCCATCAGGGTGACGACCGGCAATGATCAGATCCATATTATGCTTCCGACAGGTCGCCTTAGTATCTCAGTTGGCGATGTGCTGCAAAGAATGTATGCACCGGTAGACAAGAGTAGCAATGCTGTCTTCCATGTTACTCCAAATATTTCCTTGCAATTACTCAACACCGATTGGTGATCCTCAATCAACCAGCCCAAACTGCTTGAAGTGATGGGTAAAGTGCTTATTGTGGAAGACGATCCATTCTTTATAATTCAACTTCCCCAGTCTTGGCTGAACAAATAAAGCATCGGGATGTTCGGCATGGAAGGCTTCAAAATCGTCTAACTGTTTAATCAATTCCTTTTTAGCCTCTTCCAGGTTGTCAAATTCAAACGGTACGGGACCCTCCGCCGGGAGCAGCGGACTTTTAAGGCCCATTGACATCGGTACATCAGAATAAATGAATGCCTCTTTTGCTTTCCTACCCTCTTCTTCGGTAGTCCTCTGGGCAATTTGTTTCTTCCCGTTGGTGTATTGTAACACTGTCGCAAGGTGCTCGATCATGTTCTGGGCCTTTAAACTCCCCCATCTCGGTTTAGTGTCTTCATTCAATTGCTTAAGCATCGAGTTTAGTTCCTGGCGGTTTAATATGTCAACTTGCATTTCGTCAATTTTGATTGCGAAGCTAACACAAAGTAGATGCTTATCTATTCCACCATCTTCCCACTTACTGGAACCTTCATCATAGTCATCGTCGCCAAAAACATTGCATTATTTTATACCATTACAAAGCCTCTAAAAAGCTACTGTTTCCTACTATTTTTTTAACCTTTAAAACCCGTACAAACCGCATTATTTCGGTACATTTGCCCGAATGGGCTTTACCACTAAAAAGCCTAAAAATTTCCCTTAGAAATGAGTGATATCTTAGATTCGGTCGTTAGCCCGTCTACCCCTACAGTAATGCCTTCTTACGGTGCAGACTCTATACAGGTTTTAGAAGGTTTGGAAGCCGTTCGTAAACGCCCCGCCATGTACATCGGTGACGTTGGCGTTAAAGGGTTACATCACCTCGTTTATGAGGTTGTAGATAACTCCATTGACGAAGCGCTGGCAGGATGGTGCAAGAATATTGTAGTAACGATACATGAAGACAATTCTGTTTCTGTTGAAGACGATGGCCGTGGCATTCCCACTGCCATGCACTCGAAAGAGAAACGTAGTGCTCTTGAGGTTGTCATGACAGTGCTTCACGCAGGCGGTAAGTTCGATAAAGACAGCTATAAAGTTTCTGGCGGTTTGCACGGAGTCGGTGTCAGTTGCGTTAATGCATTAAGTACAAGACTGCACGTTACCGTTCAGCGTGACGGAAAGATATTCGAACAGGAATACCGTATTGGCGTTCCTCAATATGCTGTTCGTGAAATTGGTGTCAGCGAGAAGACGGGAACTACAATCCATTTCTGGCCCGATAACACCATCTTCATCACAACCACCTATACCAAAGACATATTAGAAGGCCGTCTCCGTGAACTGGCGTACCTGAACCGTGGCATCTCGATTACGCTGAATGACATGCGCGAGAAGGACGACGAAAGCGGTTTGCACTACACCAAAACCTTCTACAGCGAAGGCGGGATCGTGGAGTTCGTGGAAATGCTGGATAAGCATGCAGGCAGAAACGCCTTACTACCAAAAGTTGTGTTCGTAGAGGGACGCGATGAAAAGACAAACGTCGCGGTGGAAGTGGCTACCATGTATAACGACAGTTACAACGAGCATATCTATTCCTACGTAAATAACATCAACACCATCGAAGGTGGTACCCATGTTGCCGGTTTCCGTCGTGCTTTAACGAGAGTGTTCAAAGCCTATGGCGATAAGAATGGAATGTTTGAAAAGGCAAAGGTGAACATTGAAGGCGATGACTTCCGTGAAGGTTTGAGCGCCATCATATCCGTAAAGGTTCCCGAGCCGCAGTTCGAAGGACAAACCAAGACCAAGTTGGGCAATAACGAGGTAATGGGTGTTGTTGATACTACCGTTTCAAAGGTTCTTGAAGCTTACCTCGAGGAGAATCCTCGCGAAGCCAAGAACATCATAAATAAAGTGATTCTTGCTGCACAGGCAAGAGCGGCGGCACGCAAGGCCCGCGAAATGGTGCAGCGTAAATCTGTATTGAGCGGCGGCGGCCTTCCTGGCAAATTAGCTGACTGCTCCGATAGGGACCCTGAACGTTGCGAGCTCTTCCTCGTCGAGGGTGACTCGGCCGGCGGAACAGCAAAGCAAGGCCGCGACCGTAGCTTCCAGGCCATCCTTCCATTGCGTGGTAAAATATTGAATGTAGAGAAAGCCATGGAGCACAAGATTTATGAGAACGAGGAAATAAGGAACATGTACACCGCACTAGGTGTGACTGTCGGTACTCCCGATGACCCAAAAGCGCTGAACATTCAGAAGCTTCGTTACCATAAGCTCATTATCATGACCGATGCCGACGTTGATGGTAGTCACATCGCCACCCTGATCCTTACTTTCATCTTCAGGTATATGAAAGAGATGGTGGAACAAGGGTATGTATACCTCGCACAACCGCCCTTGTATCTTGTAAAGAAAGGAAAGGAACAACTATACGCTTACAACGAAGAGCAAAGAAAGATGCTCGTGGAAAGAATGGGCGCAGGCAACCCCGACAGCGTAAATATTCAGCGCTACAAAGGTTTGGGTGAAATGAATGCTGAGCAGTTATGGGAAACGACCATGAATCCAAACACAAGAACCCTGAAGCAGGTAACAATTGAAAGTCTTACGAACGCCGACGAAGTCTTTAGCATGCTAATGGGTGACGAAGTAGCTCCACGTAGAGACTTTATTGAACGCAATGCGAAGTACGCTAAGATCGACGTATAAGCAGGTAACTATAAATTTTGTTAAGCCCCGCTGTATGTGGGGCTTTTTTTATTAATATTTAAGTATTTTGTTTTGATTCTACCAAGCTGAAATACTCGCCTTATGAGATGGTTCTGTGCCTGTTGTCTTCTATTTCTCAACATGCCGGGTTATGGCCAGGGATTGCTAAAAGGAATTATAGTCGATTCTTTTCTCAGGAAGCCTTTACCCAATGCAACAGTATTCCTAAGTGGTACCTCGATTGGTGTCAAAACAAATGAACAGGGAAGGTTCACTATTAACATCCCGCCAGGAAGGTTTAGCCTTGTCGCCATCAACCGGGGTTTTGAGAGCCGCGAACAAATCATCGGCAGCGATAAGCGTCCCGACTCTATCATTTTGTCTTTAAAACCCAGGCCCAGGTCAACTGAAAAAGAACCTTTTCCAGGCTATACAAAATCAACCCGGGAATACTGGGGCGATTTCTTTCTGAACAACGTTTTTGGAACTTCAAACAACCCGGCTTTTTGTTCAGTCAAAAACCTTGAATCAATTCATTTCTATGTTTCTAGAGATAGCACTGAACTTCTGGCATCCACCGACGAACCGCTTATAATTCAAAACAAGTTTTTAGGCTACACCATTCTTTATCAGATAGAATCCTTTCGCTACAAGATAAACACAGTGGTCCTATCCTATAGTGCCTATACCTACTTCCAGCCAATGCAGGGCGGTCGACTCAAACAAAAAGAATGGCAGGCAAACAGGTCGGTAGTCTATTCCGGATCTATGATGCACTTCATGCGGAGCCTTTATTTAAACCGGCTTTCCCAGGAAGGCTTTGAGGTAAGACATCTACGCAAGATTCCCAATCTGCCGGACCAGGATCCAGTTAACAACATCCAA
>DATDNL010000435.1:0-5274 GCA_036518315.1 Flavisolibacter sp.
TGAAAGTGGCCAGTGCAGGCTCCATCATTTCAACGCTTGTCGATATCGTTAGTAAGAACGGAACCCTGCTTCTCAACTTGTCACCCAAAGCAGACGGAACGATCCCGGCTGAACAGAAAAAGACTTTGCTCGAAGTGGGAAAGTGGCTTAGCATCAATGGTGAAGCCATTTATGATACGCACAATTGGATAAAATTCGGAGAAGAAAGTACATCTCCCAAATTACGCTTCACGGTCAAAGGCGACGCACTCTTCGCAATTATTGTCGGAAACTGGCCCGGCACTTCCATACTGATTCCTTCGTTGGGGATGCAAAAAACAACGGGAGAAAAGATCGTCTCGGTCACAATGCTTGGCAACAAGGGTCAACTTCATTTCACTCAAGAACAGAATGGCCTAACGGTTGACTTGCCTGCCACGCCTCCCTGTGAAAATGCATATACATTAAAGATCACCGGCTTAAAAATGAATGCCCCGGCATGGACACCGTCGGGTAATCCAATTGTCACAGAAACTAAGTGATCAAGAGTGCTTCCCGGACTGTTTCCGCGAAACGACGCATTTGGCAACCATCCTGTCTTAAGCACATACGACTGCAAACAATAGTGGTTACTTTTTATACTGTGTGTCGCTAACCTTTTCCATCCAATCCACGACTTTCCCATTTAGATTCTCCTGGATGGCAATATGCGTCATTCCATTGGTGGGTGTTGCCCCATGCCAATGTTTTTCATTTGGTTCAAACCAAACAATGTCACCGGGATGGATTTCCTCTACAGGTCCACCCTCCCGCTGCACCCATCCGCAACCAACAGTAACAATAAGTGTTTGCCCCAACGGATGCGTGTGCCATGCGGTTCTTGCGCCCGGCTCGAAAGTGACGCTTGCTGCAGCGGCACGTCTTGCATCGTTGGCACCAAAGAGGGGATCGATACGTACAGACCCGGTGAACCAATCATCGGGGCCCTTGACGGAAGGTTGCGAACCAATTCTCGTAATTTCCATTGCAAATCTTTTACTGTGTGGATTCAATATTCCTGTCGCGTCGGCCGGTATAGGATTTCATTGATGTCCATCTCCTCCGGCTGGCTGATCGCAAAGGCAACCACTCTCGCGAACGAGTCGGCAGGAATGGCTACATCGGCATAAAACTTCTTCATGTTCTCGGCAACATCAGGCTCTGTGATACTATTAGGTAATTCAGTATCAACTGCACCTGGCGAAATAATGGTCGTGCGAATATTGTATTGCTTCACTTCCTGCCTGAGGCCCTCCGATATGACACGTACCGCATGCTTGGTGGCAGAGTAAACAACTCCTCCGGGCCGCACCTTATGCCCGGCAACAGATGACACATTGATGATGTGCCCAGACTTTTGTTCCTCCATATAAGGCAATGCTGCAGCGATGCCATACAACACTCCTTTGATGTTGACATCGATCATCCTATCCCATTCGTCAATTCGATAACGGTTTAAAGTGGACTGGGGCATCAGTCCCGCGTTATTGATCAGCACATCTATACGGCCAAAGGACTTCACAGCTATATCAACCAATGCCCTCACTTGCTGCGCTTTTGTTACGTCTGTTGCAATCGCGAGTGCCTTACCTCCACCCTTGTTGATCTCATCCGCGAGCGACTTTATTCGATCGGCACGCCTCGCGCCAAGTACAACGATGGCTCCCTCCTTTGACAGGTGCCTTGCAGCGGCTTCACCTAAGCCGCTGCTGGCTCCTGTTATTACGATTACCTTCCCCCTGATATTTTCACTCATATGCTTATCCTTTTACTCTGTATTGTCGTCTATACGTTCTTCTCCTGCGATATTATTGGATACGAACAGTGCCAAACCGTCGATCACAACAATCATTTGCCGTTTTTAAGTGAAGCCATATCAATAACAAAACGATACTTTACGTCTCCTTTCAGCAGCCGTTCATAGGCTTCATTGATCTGTTGAATATTGATCATCTCAATATCGGAAACGATATTGTGCTTGCCACAAAAATCAAGCATCTCCTGCGTCTCGGCAATGCCACCGATCATTGAGCCCGCAAAGCTTCTTCTATTCGGAATAAGACTAAAGGCTGCCACTGGAAGTGGGTTCTCCGGTGCTCCCACAAGTGCAAGCGAACCATCAACTCGTAAAAGGTTCAGGTAAGCATTGATATCATGTTGCGCTGAAACAGCGTCCAGCACGAAGTGGAGTTTGCCCGCATAACGCTGCATCTGTTCAGGATCCTTTGACAGCACCACATCATCAGCGCCAAGGCGCCTGGCATCTTCAAACTTCGAAGGCGAAGTAGTGAATACCACAACTTCTGCTCCCATTGCTTTCGCGAGCTTCACCCCCATGTGACCTAATCCACCGATTCCTACAATACCTACTTTCTTGCCCGGACCAACGTTCCAATGCTTAAGTGGAGAATAGGTGGTGATCCCTGCACAGAGTAACGGTGCTGTAGCAGCGGGGTCGAGGTTTTCAGGAACACGTAAAACAAAAGCCTCATCAACCACAATGCCTTCAGAATAACCACCAAAAGTGTGTCCACCAAGATGGGTATCTGGCGAATTGTAGGTGCCCGTATTGCCGTTCTCACAGTATTGCTCCAAACCTTCACGACAATAATCGCATTCGCGACAACTGTCCACCATACATCCTACCGCAGCCAGCTCGCCTACTTTAAATTTTTTAACGTGACCACCGACACTCACCACTCTTCCCACGATCTCGTGACCGGGCACACAAGGGTAGATGGTTCCATGCCATTCATTCCTGGCGGTGTGAAGGTCTGAGTGGCAAACGCCACAATACAAGATCTCAATCTCTACATCGTGGGCCGTTGGCTTCCTTCTTTGAATGTTTAATTGCCCCAAAGGTGCCGTCGCTGCCTCTGTACCAAATGCTTTAACCGGTGTTGTGCTAACTTTCTTTACGCCTTCTGCTGTTGCCTTTATTGCTTCCATATTGATTAGTTTACCTGGATTAAACAAACATTGACTCTGTTTGGTTGTCGTGTGACGATGCAACAAGAATCGTACTCACTTATCGATCCTTCTTACAATTTTTGATGGCACGCCTGCTACGACTGTATTTGCAGGAACATCTTTGCTAACAACGGCCCCTGCAGCAACCACTGCATTTTCCCCAATCGTCACGCCCGGAAGCAGGGTGGCTGCCGCCCCGATCCACGCATTCCTCTTAACGATAATTGCCTTCGCGATCAAAGATTTACGATCAGATGGATCCAAAGGATGATTCTCCGTGATTAGATTTGCTTTAGGGCCTATCAAGACATTATCCTCGATGACAATACCACCCATATCAAGAAAGGAACACGCGTGATTGATGAACACATTTTTCCCAATGGAAATAAAGCGACCGAAATTGGTGTAGAATGGTGGAAAGATGATTGTGCTCTGATCGATCTCGGAGTTTGTAATCTCGCTCAACTTTCTTCGCACCTGTCCAACATCGGTAGACACATTTAGCTCTGCTGTCAACCGGATGGTGCGGTTCACCACTTCGAGCACTTTGGGATACTCCGGATCATCGAGCCGGAACAATTCCCCTGCTCTCATTCGGTCGAATATAGTACGGTTACCTACCGTCTCATTCTGTGACTGCTGCTTGTATTCCTCATTGGCGGACATGGCACAAAGGTCATTCAACCCGTCGCCATGGTAGTAACGATAATCAAACTAATAATTAAGAAATTCAAACCGCCATCGCTCTTAACGATTTGGGATTGGTGCCGGTCATTCGTTTGAAGTAATTGTTGAAATAGGTAGGATATTCAAAGCCGAGCGCATAAGCAATATCAGCAATATTCCAGTCAGTATGTTGCAAAAGTGCCTTTGCCTCGCTAATGATGCGGTCGCTAATGTGTGCCGTGGTTGATCTACCAGTAACTTCCTTAACGGCACGGTTGAGGTAATTAACATGTACATGTAAGTCAGCAGCATAGTCCTGCGCCGTTTTTAATTGCAGCGGGCGATCGGCCGTTTCAATCGGGAACTGCCGTTCCAGGAGTTCCAGGAAGACAGACGTTAAACGGGAAGCAGCGTTCCTATGTTGGTCGTAATGTTCAGAGGGCTGCAACTTAAGTGCTTCGTGAATGACGAGGTTTATGTAATTTCTTATCAGGTCATCCTTATAAGTATAGTCAGTGTTTTGCTCTTCGATCATCTTGCGGAAGATGGTGTTCAGGAACTCCCGCTGTTCGTCGTTTATCCTTAAAATAGGCGTACCACCAATTTTGAATAAGGGCGAGTGCTGAAGACTTTCAGACCGATCGGACAAGCTAAAAAAGTTGCCGGAAAAGAGAACGGTATAGCCAACGTAGGTCGTAGAAATCGTTTCCCAGGAGTAAGGGATATGAGGATTACCAAAGAACAAGATAGTGCCTTCCTGCTCATAGGTCCGGTCCGCATAATGGATTTTGCTCTTTCCCGTCGTAAGGCAGATCTTATAAAAATCCTTACGGCTGTAAATATGAGTAGCATTAGTGTCGGCTTCTATCTGGAACACCTTGAAACCTTTCAGCTTCAGCTCATTATTGAACTCTGAAACGGACCGCTTGTTTGTGCTTGGCATGGAACAAAGTTAAGATAATCAAACTGGGCGAATTCTTAAAGTTGACAGGTGTAACGATCTAAATAGACATTCTGTTCGAGTGCAGCAACAAGATGCTAAAGTTTCAACAGCATGCATTGCTCGTGACCCCGGTCACGGCGTAAAATTCCAGCGAGGATAATTTTACCGATGAAAATGATAAACATGATAAAAAGAAGGTACTATCTACCCATATTAGCAGCAATAGCGTTCTTTCTGCAGGCTTGCAACCAGCCCGCTATCAATATTTCGGTACAGGACTTTGCAAAAGGCATTAGTCAAAACAATATGCAGTTGCTCGATGTCCGCACACAAGATGAATACAACAGCGGTCACCTGAAAAATGCTTTCCTCGCCGATTGGATCAACAAACAGGCATTTAAGGAAAGAATTCAATATCTCGACAAGAACAAACCTGTCTACACTTATTGCCTGAGTGGGGGAAGAAGCAAGGCTGCAGCTCAATGGTTGCAGCAACAAGGCTTTAAGGAGGTCCACAACCTCGAGGGTGGTATCATGGCATGGAAGAACGAAAACGAGCCTGTCGAAGGCGTACAACAGGTTCCGCAAATGACCGCTGACCAGTTTACGAAATCCCTTCCGCCCGACAAGACTGTATTAGTTGATATTGGCGCCGAATGGTGCCCTCCCTGTAAAAA
>DATDNL010000436.1:0-3067 GCA_036518315.1 Flavisolibacter sp.
CCTGTTCCGGATTGAAGGAGCCTGTTCTCCACCTTTGTAATTGTCCGCCCCAAATTCCTCCGAAGTAGATGTAATAGCTACCATCATCATCTTTGAACACCGCAGGGTCGATGGAAAAGCTGCCCTTAATTGCTTCCGGCCGTGCTTTGAATGGCCCTATAGGTGAATCACTAATAGCTACTCCAATTCTGAATATGCCATCGTAGTCTTTGGCTGGGAAGAACAGGAAGAATTTTCCGTCTTTCTCCGTCGCGTCCGGAGCCCACATCTGCCGTTCCGCCCAGGGAACATCCCTTACGTGGAGAGCTAATCCGTTATCCGTTGTTTTACTGCCCGGCTGCTCCATCGAAAGCACATGGTAGTCTTCCATCGCAAAATGGCTTCCCAGGTCATCAAATGCGTCTCCTGCATCGATATCGTGAGAAGGGTAGATGTAAATTTTTCCATTAAAGACGTGTGCCGACGGATCTGCGGTATAGATATGATTTACCAGGGGCTGCGAAATCGCCCGTGCGTTCAGTTCGTCAAAGTCAATATGTGTAATGCTATCTTCTGGCATAGAATAGTTGTGAGTTTTGAGTTAGGAGTTGCGTCTTTGCTTCAAGTCAGCTTCAATCTGTAATTCTTTTCGTTTGTTGATCTCGTAAAAAAAGAGCAAGGATGCGCCTACGAGGAAAGGAATAGAAGGATATACACTGACCAACATCTTAGTTCCGTGGACGGCTGTAGCTGTTTGTGCATTTGGACTGTTTGGAATATAATGATATAAGCCAAGGATCCAGGTAAGCAAAGAACTACCAATACTGAGACCACCTTTCAGGCCCACCATCATTGCTGAGAAAATAATGGCAGTAGCCCTGCGGTTGTTTTTCCATTCACTGTAATCTGCCACGTCCGCAATCATAGCCCAAAGAAGTGGAATAGTGACTCCATAAGAGAAACCATGTAATATCTGCGAAAGAAATATTAACGGAACCGCTTTAGGAGGGAAAAAGTAGAATGCCAGAATGAACAGTGTTGAGATAAACAGCCATAGACCAAACACATTCCTCTTGCCGTATTTATCAGCCAGGGGTTTCGACAACCCGATACCAACGATCATAAAGATGATACCGCCAGCATTAAACAATCCAAAGCCTGCAGATACCGGATCCTCACCAAAAAAGTTAATACCCATGCGGGAAAAACCATTAAGTATTGGAGTTACGAAAGTGGTCAGGCGTTCTTTGTCTACATAGTTTTCGAAGTAGTACACATAACCTCCTCCCTTCATAGCAAGCGTAATGAACACCAGCGTTGTCAGGGTAAGCATGATGATCCACGGCCTGTTTTTGACGAGGTCTCCCAAATCTTCCTTCAGGCTTGACTTTTGTTCTGGCTTCGGAACAATACGTTCTCTCGTGGATAAGAAGGTAATCAATAGCATTATGGAACCAATGATTGCCAACCATGTCATTACTTTTTCCATACCCGCAGCTTTGTCACCATGTCCTGCGCTAATGATGATCGGCAGCATAAACACCTGGACAAAAAACTGGGCGAACATCACTGCGACGAACCTGAAAGACGAAAGACTATTTCGTTCTTTCATGTCACCGGTGATCACTCCGCTCAATGCAGAATAGGGAAGGTTGTTTGCTGCGTACAATAGAAGCAGGAAAGTATATGTGACAACCGCATAAATCATTTTACCCTTATACGAAAAGTTCGGTGTGCTAAATGCCAGCAGCGCAACCACTCCCAACGGGATCGCAGTCCACAGAATCCAGGGTCTGAATTTACCCCACCTCGAAATTGTCCTGTCGGCAAGTGCTCCAATGATGGGATTGAAGCCAAAAGCTGCAACTAATCCGACCGTCAAAATAATCCCCGAGGCGTCCGTGGTCTTCAAACCATAAATGTCGGTGTAGAAATAAGCAAGGTAGGTAACCAGGGTTTGAAACACGAGGTTGGCTGCCAAGTCACCTAAACTGTAGCCGACCTTTTCAAAGAAGGACAGTTTTTGTGTAGCTAGCCTCGTTCTTCCCCCGGGTTTCTCAGTAACATGTAATTCCTGTGAACTTTGCATTTGAATTGTATTTAAAATGATTGTTGCTTACAATGGTTTGTTAGTTGCGCCTTTCGTTTTGGTTTCTATCACAGAATAAAATGCAGGTTTTGGTTGAAACTGCCTGTCAAACAGCAAAGGATAATTAGTACGCCCCCTGATTGGCCAATCGTTCAACCACGACTGCCCATCATTGACACCCCAGAAAGTTACGCGGCTAATCTTGTCACTGTATTGCAGAAATAGCCTGAATAGATCCGTATAACCTTGTGTCAGTTTTAGCTGCATTGAATCGGGAAGCCCCTTCGCATAAGGATTCATTTTTTCATTGTTAGTGGCAGTCTTGTTGACATCGGCCTCGTTTGCATCCCAGGGATTCGGTAACACACTTAAGTCTAGTTCAGTGAACATAACTTCAATGCCGAGGGCAGAAAACTCCTTAATGCTTTCTTCAATGTCTTTCAGTGGAATATTATAGGCTCTCCAGTGACCTTGAATTCCCACTCCATCGATGCGAACACCTGCGGCCTGTATCTTCTTGATCAAGGCAATCGCCCCAGCCCTCTTCTTTGGCTCTTCAATATTGTAGTCGTTGTAGTAAAGTTTCGTGTGCGGAGCTGCCTTCTGAGCTAAACGAAATGCCTCGACTACATAATCATCACCTAATGCTTCGAGAAAGACGTCTTTCCGCATGGTGCCATCCTCATTGAGAGCCTCATTCACCACGTCCCAGGAATACACCTTGCCATCATACCGGCCTGCAACCGTGTTGATGTGGTTAGTGAAATATTGAAGAACCGAATCACGATCTTTCATTCTTCTCATAAACGGAGGCAGTTGGCTATGCCAGATCAGGTTGTGCGCATTCACAATGAGCTTATTTTTTTTGGCATACGCAACGAGTTTGTCAGCTAGATTAAAATCGTATTTGTCCCACTGCGGATGAATCACTTCAGCTTTCATGATGTTTTCAGGAGTGACGGCGTTGAATTGTTGCCTGATCAGTGCATCGGCTTTTGG
>DATDNL010000437.1:0-3457 GCA_036518315.1 Flavisolibacter sp.
TTAGAAAAGTATAGATCAACTTTAATATTTCTTTTGTGCGCTGCATCGGTCAATTCCTTCACGACATCCCTCTTGAAGGGCGTTTCCATGATACTGAAAGCAAGATCACAATCCTCGATCCTGGGACCACCAGGTGCAAGGTAATTGACCCTCCGTTTGACCCTCGTTTTGGTGTCAAACATTGAAAAACCTTCGTGGTGCTTTGCCGTGAACGCAAACACTTTCATGCCACTCTCAGAAAACAGGTCCATCCATTCGTCTGCGTTAAAACCCTTCGGCTTCCATGTCTTGTACATATCAAAATAAGCCTGCTTCTCTTCGTTGGTTTTTCTCAACAGAGGCCACGATTCCTTTTGCTGACCAATAATGGAATACAAACCCCAGTGAATTCTCACGCCATATTTCATGTCGTTAAAATCCTCGTACGCTTTGTCGGAAGCCCAGCTATATTCCTTAACGGGAATGTCTTCAATGTAGCCGCTGGTATAACGGTATTGACGGTCACTCTTCGGAAGGAAATGCTTTTTGACTTCCCTTGAATCCCTCTGAGCAAAAACACAAGGACAAACAAGAAAAGACACCGCGGCAAAAGCGGCATGCAACGAGACCTGCCGCACGCATTTTTTTAAGTATTCCGAAAATCTATTCCTTTTCATGCTTTAGTATCAGAATCAGCAGGGCTTTACACCATACAATAGAACTACTTCTTCGACCGGCCGGGATAATAATGATCTACAGGCTGGGCGACAATGACTCCTTTATCATCCCCTGTCATGCACGCAAGGAAATAAGCAACCGCTTCTCCCTTTTCGTTTACATAAACAAAAGGCCGCTCCACCCTTTTGAAAGTCTCCACTGAACCATCATCATAATGGATAACCTTTGTATTGATAGGCTCTTTAGATACCAGTTGCCACCGCGCCCCATCTTTCGAATAGTATTGCACACCAGCTTTGTTGATTCCCGTCGCAAGGCCACCAAAATCAGTACAAACAACATTGTACTGGTTGTTAGCCCACCAGATTGTAGGATCTTCCAGCTCGAAGTGGTGCGGCAACAGGTTGATACTGTCCGGTGCAACGTCGCTATAAGGCCCTTTATACGAAGGGGCCGTCACTGCCCTGGCCGTGCGAACAGGCTTGCCATTAATGTTAACTGAAAGTCGGCCAAAGACGTAAACGCTTCCGTCGGGTTTTATCAACGGCGCAGGATTACTCCAGCTTATAATCTTGTTCGAACGTTTCCACGGCCCATCAATCAACGTCGCCTCTGCATAACCTGTCTCATTAGCGCTCGAAATGTAGAACAGTACGTATTTGTTACGGGCTCTTACAATTTTTGGATTATGTACTCTGTCATTGTCCCAAAAACTGCTATCTCGTTTTTGTAACACGATTTCCTTAAACAGGTAGGGCCCCAGTAAATCCTTTGACGTAGCCCTGATGCACATTGAATGTGTTGTCCATCCGGCCATACCATAATCTGCCGGCCACGCCGAAGCAAACATGTGGTAAGTATCTCCCACCTTGATGACCGACGGACACCAAAGAAAATACTGGCTCAATTTCAATCCGCCATTTTTCTTCGCGGGGCCAATATAGTCTTTCATGGTTTCAAAAGCTGGCTCTTGCGCATTGACAGTGTTAATCATTACACCGGAACAAAAGGAAATTAATATCATGAAAAGTGCAGGGCGTCTCACATTTCCAAAACTTCCATTCATTATCATTGCTGAAACATTTATTCGATTAAGATTATTTCTTGTCATCGCCACCTGAAACCTGTTGAATCCTGATGGTGTTGCCTGCGATTTTATTGTTTTCTACAATTGTATCCATACTGCTCTCTCCTTCTGCCCTTACAAAAACGGCACTGCTCCCGGTTACGACGTTCTTACGGACAGTTGCGCCGGATACATCTTCCAGCCGAACAATCGACTGGGCCCTTGCGCTGCCCGGCATGGTACTATTTGAAATTTGTATCAGGCAGCCATCTTGTACCACAAACGCCGGACGCAAATCGTCATGCTCCAACTTAAACGACACATGTTCTACGGTTAAACCTTTTACATGCCTCGCCCAAAGACCATAAGCCGGAATGGTTGGACCAAATGTGCTTACCTCCGGGTAGGCTCCTTCTGCTTCCGGCACACTATGATGCGCATCATTTTCACTTCCTCCACCGGGCAAAGAAATCTCTACGTTTTGCAACGTAAGGTTAGTAATGTAATGCCCCGGTACCCCCGTAATCAAAATGCCGCTGGGCGGTTTGATTTGTGCCTCCGCAGCAGATTTTACCTTGACGTTTCGTACCAATATATTATCGATACTACCAGTAGTCTGTTTTGTATCTTCTCCCTTTCGGAAAACATTCAACCTCGAACCCAGGCGAAACAGCATGGGCGTACGCACATTGTCCATGACGACATCCGAAATTTCAACATTGCTGATTTTCGCTCCGTCAACGGAATTCATCTTAATTCCACCATTGTGGGTGTCATAGATGTATACCTCCGAGATTTTTATGTTTTCAAAAGGTGCCATCGATTCGGTTCCCCACTTTATGGCAGCATGATTACTGCTGATACGAAGCCCCTTTACAACAATATCTCTGCAGGGCATCTTGCTCCACGTAGTTTTAAAACAAAGGCCGTCATCACCTGAACTGATGTCACAATTATTGATGTTGATATTTTGCGAACAGTCTATATCAAAACCATCATTATTTCCAAGCCCCCTGCTAAATATTGAGACATCCGAGATGTGTATGTTTTTGCAGGCAAAGAAATGCACGGTCCATGCAGCTGAATTGGTAAGATGAACCCCTTTAAGGATTATAGCGCTGCTGCGCACAAACCTTACGAGGAAGGGCCTTTTACTCTTTCCTGCCGCGTCAAGCAGTTCTTTGCCCCTGCCATTGATTCTCCCTTCTCCAATAATACCCACATCATGGGCATCGACCGCACCAATAAAGCAATAGCCCATTGGGGCGCCATTGCCTGTCCGAAAGGAATCAACCAACTTGTAATCTGAAATCTGGTCACTCCCTATTAGTGCCGCATTTTTTTCCAGCGAAAGCACTGTGTTGTTTTTAAGAAGAACAGTGCCCGAAATATATTGCCCTGCAGGAAAGCGGATAACTCCCCCTCCCCGGGCACTTACATCATCAATAAGCTTTTGTATAGTCGCTGTGTTGACCTTTGCACTGTCACCGACCACACCGTATTCGCGAACATCATAAGCTTTTTCTTCCTGCGCGTTCGCCAAAGTCCCAAAACATATGCATGCAAGCGCCAGCCAACAATACCGTTTAGCGTAGTATAGTTTAGATCTCATAAAGTTTCAAGGAAACAATTAACACTCCTCATACTGTTCTTACACAACACTATTCCACTATTAAATCCCAGGACTCGCGACTTTTATCATCCATCTTAATCCGAAAACCGAGGGCATATTTT
>DATDNL010000438.1:0-3638 GCA_036518315.1 Flavisolibacter sp.
AGCATGATGTCGGAAGAAGCACAACTGGAACTAGGTTGGTTGTAGCCGGCAAAAAGGGAAACGAGAAACGGCAAAGGGGAAAGGAGAAACGGCAATACGGCTGATTCCCGTCGAGAAAGTTCTAACGATTGTTTGTAAATGAAATGAACCTTGAATTGACATATTACGTTTGTCGTGAAGGGGTTCAAAAAAAATAAAGAAATGAAGATCACGTCACAGGAAGAATATGGTTTGCGTTTGCTGATCCGGATTGCCGCCTGCAAAGACAAGGAAGGAATGAGCATACCTCAATTGAGTGATGCAGAAGGACTCAGTCCGCATTATGTCGCGAAGCTTACGCGAATACTTCGCATGGCCGGCTTTCTAAATAGCACTCCTGGCAACAAGGGTGGCTACGTCCTTTCGATGAAGGCTGACGAGATTATCATCAACAAGGTTTTGAAGGCCCTGGGCGGTAACATGTTCGACACAGACTTTTGTGGAACCCATTCAGGAGTGGTAAAACTTTGTACTCACTCCGTGGACTGCTCTTCCCGTTCTTTGTGGCAAATGATCCAGTATACATTGGATAAATTACTCGACAAGGTTACCCTTCACGACCTTGTAAACCCCGAAAAGACCTCTTCAAAAATCCTTGAGCAATTGCTCGAACCCAGCAGGGAGTTACTCCTCGATAATTCGGGCCAGGCCAATGAGGCATATACTTGATTTTTTTCCCTTATGTGGCCCATTTCTTTAGGAGGAAGATTGCATTTGGCTAAATTTGTATTTGCAAGGCAAAACTGTTTCTTATGGCAAGAAACACTGCCATTACCAAGACTGCCAAACCGGTTTATACAGTAACCGACCAGGAGATTTTTACCAGGCTACGGCAGGAAGTAAGAAGACTGGTAACAGACCTGGAGCCAAAAAGGAAGTACACGATCTTATTTAAAGCTTGGTTTTTCCCTTCACTTTATATCCTCATCTACCTTTTTGCACTGGTATTCGGTAGCAACCTAAAGATTTTTTTTGCCTGCTATATTCTATTAGGCCTCCAATTAGTTTTTGTATTCCTCAATATCATTCACGATGCTGTACATGGAACCATTTTTAAAAGCAAAAAGGCAAATCAAATCTATGTTCACCTCTTTGACTTGATGGGAGCCAACAGCTTTATTTGGCAATTGCGCCACGTGCGCTATCACCACAACTATCCAAATGTAAATGGATGGGATACTGATATTGAGCAAAGCAAATTGTTCCGTGTATTTCCCGACGCCACTTTTTCACCGGTTCACAAGTACCAGCATATCTACCTTCCTTTGCTCTATCCTTTTTACCTTTTAAACTGGTTACTGGTTCGCGACTTCAAAGATTTCTTTAAAAAGAAGGGCATTGTAAAGAAGCTGGTTCACATCCCACGTGTTGAATACCTGCAATTGTTCTTCTTCAAATCAGTCTTCCTTTTTTATATGATCGTTTTACCGGTACTGGTCTTATCAATTACCTGGATGCAGGCTTTATTGGCCTTCTTTATCATGTTATTTACAGCAAGCATTTTTTCATTGTCCGTTTTGCTACCCCCACATGCTAATATAGAAAGTGAGTTCCCGGTACCCGGGAAAAACAATCAACTGCCGCATAGTTGGATGATGCATATGATGCTAACTACAAATGACATTAAGGGGAACAATTTTTTCACCCGTTTTTTCATGGGGTGTTTCAATTTTCATGTGGTACATCATCTTTTTCCCAATGTCAACCACATTTATTACCCTGAACTCACACAAAAGCTAATGCAATTTGCTGAGGAGTATCATTTGCCTTATCGCCGGTTTTCTTTGCTCACTTCTTTGAAGAATCACTATCGCCTGCTAAAACAAAACGGGATCAGGGAAAACTTTTTTGAAGAAACGATGTAAGCCGAAAAGGATGAATCTGCTGCGAACATTGGCTATTTACGATGGCGCCTCGTTGCTTTTTTCAAAATAAAATCGATATGTGCGATGCACTTTTGACCTGACGGCGCCGGTTGCCTCGTGCAGTGCCATCATCTTCTTATTGAATTCGCCTACCCATGCCAGTTCAACTTCCTTTACAGTGTGACGCGGTAACACTTCGTTTTGAAGACACCGTATCAATGCCGATTCAATTCCACGGTTCTGAAACTTTTGTTTACAACCCATTACAATGATCCTGATCCGTTCAATTGTATTCCTCTTTCTGTACCAGACAAACCGGAGTTTATTTAACGAGTGCATCTTACCACGCAATGGTTTCAGAAGTTGATTTACATCTGGTAAACATAGTATAAAGGCAATCGGCTGGTCATTGTGATAAGCAAACCAAATGATCCTTTCGTCCATGATGGGTTCCATTTGCCTGAATGATTCCCTGATCGTTTCTAACTCAATGGGAACGAAGTTGTCAAATCCGTTCCATGCGTCATTATAAACTTCCTGGAAGTCCCGGAAGGATTTTTCTTTCCGGGATGGTGAGAAGCACTCAAACCGGTACTCCTCTTTCTTCATTACCCAGTCCGATATCCGTGTAAATCTTTCCGGCATCGGCTTGTCAACCTTCAGCACGTTGGTATATTGATCATACAACTTTTGAAAACCAAAGGATTCAAAGAAGTCGATATAATAGGGAGGATTGTAGTTCATGCCGTAGCTTGGCGATTGAAATCCTTCGACAAGCAATCCCCAGAACCTATCATTCTCACCGAAATTGATAGGTCCGTCCATGGCTTTCATCCCATTTGCCCGGAGCCATTCCCCGGCGGCCTGGAACAACTGCCTGGCGATTTCATCATCTTTAACGCATTCAAAGAAGCCGATGCCGCCGGCTGGATCGGGATAGCCCTTCGTCTTCTGGTAATTGATAAAAGCCGCAATGCGCCCTATCGTTTCGCCTTTTGTGTCAATGGCGATCCAACGTTTGCAGTCGCCGTGATGAAAGAAAGTGTTTTTTCGGGGGTCAAATATGGATCGTATGTCAGAGTCCAAAGTACATACCCAGGACGGATCCTGCTTGTATAATTTCCTTGGCAGATCAATGAAAGCCTTTTCATGGCTGGACGTTTTTGTTTCGACAATCATATACACGCAGGGTTTCCCATTCGCTAACGCGCAAGCTATTGAACAAGAACGTGCGAAAGGCGAGTCGTGGAAATCTCCACTGTTAATTCAAAGTTATCGCCGGGCCGAAATTAACCTATGACGAAAATCACCCATCATTCCACGAAATGCCAGCAGACGCCTGCTATATCTATTACGTTGGATTCTTTGCCATAAGGCATTTCTTTTGGCGGTGATATCCTTATGCCAAACTTGCCGGGAAGCTGCCTTTCAATCACATCCTGGTAGAACTCATTTACATCACTCACGCGAACGGTTATCATCAAATTCTCAGCGAATTCTTTGTTGTTGTACTTCTGAAGTATAAAACGACATTCGCCCCTTTCGAAGCCGACATAATCCCCCGCGTCCCAGCTTATCTTAAATCCAAGGGCGACGAACAGATCTTTAGACAGGCTAAAATTATTTCCGGAGGGTACGAAGGGTTGCAAGGAGATAAACTGCATAACAATAATGTTACTACAAGATATCAAAGTTCGACTATACCAGGAATTGAAACACAGCAAGCATGGCCTC